>CAZFDW010000047.1:0-5186 GCA_964517865.1 uncultured Chitinophaga sp. | reverse complement strand
TGGCTGATCCCGCCGAGACGACTCAGCGTCATCTGCCTCAGACTGGCACGGACAGAATCACCGACAATCAACGATCCGCCAATGACCGCTGTCGAAACCGCCACCGCCAGCGTCACGGCCAGATGTGAACGTCGGTAGAACAAAATACTGCGAAGAATGAATTGAATCATTCGCGGATTGTAGACGCGGGCAACACAATCAGCCACCGTGCATACACGACTGTATTGCCACGCGGTCTTCCGGAGTTCTGCGACGATGAGTCTGGACGCATCAGCACTCCGGTACAAAGCATTTTCGTCTTTGAAGAGTTTTGCAGTTCACGTCATCATGTGTTGACATTATCATGGAAAAACCTCTGCGACACGCGAAAACAAAATGGGGATGACGCGATGCAAATAGAGATTTCACCTGACAATAACGAATTCATCGATAGGCAGGTTGCACTCGGTGAGTTTTGTGACCGAAGGGCAGCGTTGGATGCGGCGGTCGAACTATTGCGACGACGTACCGACACCCTGGAGAAGATCGGCAACGGTCGTCAGCAGCTTGATGCCGGTGAATTCAACGAGTATGACGACGAAACGCTGAAAAAGCGTTTTGACCAAATCAAACATCAAGCACACGCTGCGACGCTGGAAGCGGAATGAGCGTTTATCGTCTTTCCCATCAGGCAGAAGAAGATCTGAACGAGATTGCGGCCTACATTGCTAACAGTAATCCCCACGCGGCGGACGATGTGATTGAGGCACTTTTCCAGACACTGCAAACACTGGCCGCAAATTCCGGAATTGGCCAGATCCGCGACGATTTGCGTCCGGGGCTTCACGTCTTTCCTGCCACACATCCTGCTCAAAACTAGATCATCTGCTATTTTCTGGTCGAAGGTGGAATTGAAGTGGCCACCGTTCTCCACGGGCGACGCGACTGGTTGGGTTTGTTTGAACGCGGTGAACGATAAATGCATTGAGCAGTAACGGCACACATGTTTCGCCAGTTGCCAAGAGCCGAACATCACTTTGGGCCGTTGTTTCATTATGATCGGCTCCGGAGTTCACCAGCTTCGGTGCATTTTAGGGAAACTTCCGGCTCTCCTATTCCACTTCCACAGACGGAGACTGCAACAGCAGTTTGGCTGCTTCGACTTGTTTCTGCACAGCGGTATCGTGTTCATACAAGGTCACAGCCGCCTGCAGCGCGGCTTTGGCGGCTTGCAATTTCTCCGGATTGTCGGCGGCAGATTTCACTCGACCAATCACCATCTCGAACAGTTCGTCGCGACCGTTGGATAACGTCTTTCCGTCCCATCGTTTGAGCGTCGCATTCAGGAATTCCACAAGGTAGGCATTGCGGGGATCTGATTCGGCAACGTCCAGAATCAGATTCAGTTGTTCGCGAGCCGTCGCGGCATCACCATCGTTGTACAGATCAAATGTCCTGCGAATGAGTCGCTGAATTTCCGATTCAGCCGTAGCACTGCTGTCTCGATCGGCGCGCAGGGAGCGAGTGAATTCGTACTGGTCGGCCTTGTCGATCATGGCACGAATTTCTGCTGCCGATTCCGGCAACAGCTTTTCGCTGAGCAGGGGCTGCAGGTATTCATCCCTCGCGCGCATCCATGCCGCACTGGCCGGTTGATTGAGAATCGTCCTCGCAGAAATCAGGTTCTGCGCAGGATCGATCTTTGGTCGTCGACTCAGCCAGATTCCCACGACAATGATCAACGCAAACAGCGTGAGCAGCACAAAGATGTTGTCAAAGAAATGGGCGACCGGCGACTTCGCCAGCGCGGACGTGGCTTCGTCACGCATGATGTTGCGAACCATCGTTGCGGGACCTGGTTGACCGGACGGCGTCGGGGCTTCGTGGAAATCAGCCTGCAGCGTTTCGCCTGGTCCTGGACGTTCGATCGTGGGCGATTCTGCGTTGTCTGCCTGATACTGCAGCCGGGCACGGATTTGTTCCAGACGTTTTAACAGCACCAGTGCATCGTGCGGACGTTTCGCCGGATCTTTCTCCAGAAGCTGACAAACGAGATCTTCCAGCAGTCGCGGAATATCGGGAACGTACCGACTCGGTTTATCAAAGTGCGCAAATTGATGCTTCTGCAGAATGTCGTTGGCAGTCGGACCGGTAAACGGTGGTCGTCCGGTGAGCATCGCATACATCACAGCTCCCAGTGAATACAAATCACTCCGCTTGGCCGCGCGCTGTCCGCGCGCCTGTTCGGGCGACATGTATTCGGCCGTTCCAACGATGCCCCCGGTGCGCGTGAGTCGTGACGTGGCAAACAGACTTGCAACACCAAAATCTGTCAACTTAATTGCGCGATCTCTGGTGAGCAGCAGATTGGACGGCTTGATGTCCCGATGCACAATCCCGGCGTCATGCGCAGCCTTGAGTGCTGTGGAAATCTGCAGGGCAAACTCAATCACTTCCTTCCATGGCAGGCGCTTTCGATCCGTAATCTCAGTCGTCAGCGTCGAGCCATCAATGTATTCCATTGAATACCAGAACGTGGCATCATCGGTTGTGCCGTCTTCGTAAAGCTCGATGATGTGCCGATTCGACAGCTTCCTGAGCGACTCGATTTCACGGCGGAACCGCTGTACGAATCCCTCCTCACGAGCCAACGAAGGCGGCAGCACTTTGACCGCTGCCGCTTTTCCGGTGACGTTGTGAACTCCCAGATAGACGTTGCCCATGCCACCCGCGCCGATCCTGCGTTCGATACGATAAGGGCCAACCTGATCCGGATGCATATTCATATCCCGCGTGATTGTCTTTACTGAGCTTTAAAAAAGGGGTCAGGAACCAATAGTGCGGAGCACCCTTCGGGCCATTTGGCTATTGGTTCCTGACCCCTTTTTTAAACTTAATTACCGATTAACGACCAGGAACCTCGGATCCGTCGTGCGAATGATCTCATTGATCCCCGTCTGATTGAACCCTCGATAGCCGTCATTCCGTTCCAGAATCTCCAGATGCGACCCTACGGCACCGTCGGCAGCGAACCGCGCTGCCTGTTCCGGCGTGATCCAGCCCGACCGTTCGGCCTGGGCGATGCGCCCCGGAGCGACGCGCCAGCATTCTCCTTCTGTAAAGCACTGACGCAGAAACGGAAAATCCGTGAACGGCTTCATCGTCTTTACACCGAACTCTTCCAGTTGGCGTCGAGCCCCTTCGAAATCAAACTGACATTCCAGATGATGCATACCGGCCTCGAACATCGCTTCTCCATGTAGTGCGCACCAGAGTCCGATTGTGCCAGGGCTGGGACTGCATTCCAGTGGAGAATGCGAAAAGTCGCCCGTGATTTCGTCCGGGCTGAGATCCACGTCCGCGAAGATCACGACTCCGCAAACCGGATGTTCAATCACCTGCGCTCCCCAACCCGCTTCAAGACCGGCATAAAACCGTTCACGGCATTCGAATCCCAGTAGCTCCAGCAGCGCGATGAGTCTTGAGAAACAGACTCGACTGCTGCGATAGGTATGGTGGTCGTGATTCCCCCAGCCGACGCCGATCGACGACTGGCGCATGTACTGAACCTGTCCGGCACGATTTCGCCCTTGCCAGTACGTTCGCTCGGCATCGAAGAACAAATGACACGCGACATCGCGACCTACCGTGGCGACTGCCTGCCCCACAACCTGCTGAACGGAATCGTATGCTGCCATCACATCATCGAAATTTCGCTGCCGATGACGCAGTAATTCGCGAATGTTCTGCACTTCGACTTTTTGTCGAAACGTCAGCGGCTCGACAGCCGTGCGAATGCTGCAGCCATTCCGTTCAATCATGCCAAATTCCACGGACGAACTCGACTGGTGAAGTAAGGCTTCACGCTGTAAGTCCAATGGATCGCCCGTGACATCGATGGAAAAGCGATGACAATTCGCAACGTAAAAATCACTCACGGAATCGATGCGAAGCATCATCCGGTCAGGGAACTCCTGTTTGACCACGGGAAGCAGCGCTCCGGGATGCGCGTACCACCCGTCCGCTGCTTTTACAAATCCGGCGGCTTCAATACCGTCAACGGAAGCCAGATGCAGGTGATCGATCCAGTCAATGATGCGCGTACCGGTTCGTTCTCGCAGCAACGACTCGAAAGACATCACCTCCGGATGTTGATTCCGAAATCCGTCCAGTTGCTTTGCAATCCATGCGGCACCTGCTGGTTGTGGTTCCCATTTGCTTCCGGAAGGGTTTGTCATCGGGGATTCCTGACTGCTGTGCTTCACGGAGTCAAAGACTTTAGCGATCCGCGCGAACGCACGGATTGAATCGTTTTTGCCTGAGCCTCGTGTGTTGTACGCCAGAATCATGTCATCATGGGCGGGAATTGAACATCCGGACCACAGAAATTGCCGAAGGCGCTAGGAGTCTATCCCGATACACCAACGTTGTGAGCCGCTAGCCGCGGGTAAATCGCCTGCAAAAACCGGCGGCTAGCGCCTTGCCGCTCACGAAGACAGCGGTATTCAGACAGACTCCTGGAGGATTGCGTCAGTTCTGAACGCTGGAACATCGCTGTGTGGATACTTTTCTCTGTTTTTTTTCTGTTATTGACCAGTTGGATGCTCTGGTGGTGGCTTGTTGGCGAGTCCCGCGACATCCGCTGGATGCGCAATTGGTTCGCCACGTTTTTCGTCGTCACGGCCGCACTGACCTGCTTCGGGGCCGGCGCCATGCTTGCGCATCGGTACGACGAAGCTCGCTACCGGAACCTCGCTGTCGAATTCTCACAGTTGCTGGAAGAGCGTCTTGAGAGCAATCGAATTCAGGACGTCCGCGATGCGCTCAGCCACGTGAACGATGAACCAGACGAATGGTCCAGTTTCAGTCGCGATCGATTAGACCGCATGAAAGAAGTGACAGAAGCGTTGAGAAAAAGCTCCGGTCGAGCCATTGCCGAACGCACATCCGGCGAACGCAAAGTTGAGTAATTCGAGGTTAAAAAAGGTGTCTGGAACTCTCCGGCATCAGGCCTTTTTTGCGGTGCATTCTGATCTCTCCAGGGTTCCTGATCCCTCCCAGGTGCTCTGGCAATCGTGTTTTGATGTGTCCCACTGGCTCTGCTAGTGTTTCCAGTCGATGGGGAGCACTGGCAGAGCCAGTGGCACGCGAATGTTCGCATTCACACGCAATTGGCGTGCTCGTGCTCAGTGAAACGGTGCTCGTGC
>CAZFDW010000046.1:15750-23106 GCA_964517865.1 uncultured Chitinophaga sp. | reverse complement strand
ACCGGGCCGCTCTCAAAAAATGTGGGTAAGGATGAGTCCGGCAGAAAGGACCTACCAAACACAGTCCTTTCCGGCAGAAAGGACGTACCAAACACAGTCCTTTACGGCAGAATGGACCTACCGTGGCTCATCCGTGCCATGCGCGTCATCTGCGGTCAGAAAACTGCGACTGGAAAGACTACTGAATCCGAAATGCGCTGCACAAAACTTCCCGAATTCTGACGAATCCGGCTGCAGGGGACACGGAGGGCTGACGCCCAGCCGCTCGCCGAACCATGAATGTCTATCCTGCATGCGAACTACACAGGTTGATTGAAAGTCAGCGCCTTGTATGAATTTGTCAGGCCAGCAACCACCGCTCCGGAATCAGATCCCAGCGCGACGAAGCGGAAACCGAGTTGCCGATGGGAATCAATCAGTTCGGGTCGTGACAGAATGCCGGCTGCCTTGCCGTGCAACTCACACGCCCGCACCACATTCTTCAAGTGCCGGATGAAACTCGGCGGCGTGAAATCGCCAGGATGTCCAAGGTTTACGGACAAATCCATCGGGCCGACAAACAACACATCGACGCCCGGCACGGCGGCCATCGCATCCGCCTGGTCGGCCGCTTCCGGCGTTTCAATCTGCACGACCACCAGCGATTGAGCATTTGCCTCTGCCTGATAATTCTGCCAGTCGCGACCGTAATTCGTTGCGCGAATGATCTGCGCCACACCTCGAGTTCCCAACGGCGGATACTTCATCATCTGCACACAACGAGCGGCTTCCTGAGCATTGGCAACATACGGAAACATGACTCCCGCCGCACCGCTGTCCATCACAAACTTGACCGCATCCGCATCGGCCGACGCCACGCGCACAATCGGCGCAGCCTTCGTCCCGCGCGTCGCCAGCAACTGCCCGCGAAGATCGGCGATCGTGCCCGAACCATGTTCCAGGTCGATCAACAGCCAGTCGAAACCAGTCTGCGCTGCGATCTCCACCGCCGAGGCCGACCCGAGATTCAGAAACGTCCCAGCCATCAACGCTGTCTTCAGGCGACTGCGATCAATCCACTGCATAGAATACTCCAATAGAATCGTCATACAGTCAAAATTGACATTCACTCGAAGCGTCAGCGAGGGCGGCAAATCCAAATCCTCTGCTGACGCCTCGGGTCAAAGAACTATGGCACCACCGTCGTCGTCGGTTCCGGGACGAAGCGGACGCGGTTGCCGAAGGCCTGCAGGTCGAGATGCTGCTGGGGCGTGATTTTGAATTCCAGATCCGGGACAGGGAAGCGCGATGACACGGCGTAGTCGAAGAGTTTTGTACCGCTGATTCTGGAAAGACCAGTGATCGTCATTCGTCTGTCATTGGGGAAGGCCAGTCCGGGAATCACGAGCAGCAATATGGGATCGGGCGTCGGTTCAAACCAGGCAGCGGTGCTTTCTTCGGCGTCCCACACCCAGCGAAGTTTTCCGGTTGCGCGATCGATCGCGCGAAGCTCTTTCTTAATCGGATAGAGCTGAAGATCTCCCGCCGATCCGAGCATCATCTGAACTGCCTGCTGATCCGGAAATGGAAGTACGTAGTAGTTTGTCGCATCGGCCATGACCATCGCTTTGGTGAGATGCCCCGGCGTTGTTCCCGTTTCCTCTCCGGTGTCATCGTTGGCGTCGGCAGAGAAATGCATGACTTGTTTTTCTGCCGTCAGCAGATCAATGATCTCGAACGTGCCCTTGCCTGTTACGGAAACGAGCGTCCGCGCGTCCATGAACTGACAGTTGACCATGTCGGTCAAAGCCAGACTGTGACGTGCCTCACCTGTCACAGAATTGACCCATTCCAGGGCGGCTGTCCCTGCTCCGTTCGGAGACGGTTCGCAAATCACGAGTTCATCGCCAGTGGCCAGAATCGTTTGCCACAGTCTTGAGAACGAAATGGCAGACTCCCGATTTGTACCATCGATGCGATTGAGGCATGTCACCGTTTTCGGATTGTCGCCGGGTGATCCGGTTGGCAGGTGGCTCAGGAACACGCACGATTCGGTTGCGAACACGTACAGGCTTCCCGGCTCTGTGTGTAGCGACCAAAGATTCCGGCCAGTCAGCAAATCGATCATTTCGACACGTGAGGGCGACTGCACGCAGATCCAACGATCGTTACCGCCGCAGATACGCAGATCCCGGCCGAAGACCTGCTGCCAGGCGATCGACGAGTTTAAAAAACGGTTGAACAGGTGCATTTCTGCCATAAACTGCCACATGCCGCTGGATGTCTGATTCGGAATCCGACGGTTCCACAAGACACGTTGATCGATCAGGGAGATGGCAGAAAGGCCCATTGAATTCTGGACCAGCACAACACTTCCAGAACGCATCACAGAACCGCTGCTTCCGATCGATAGTGCATCAAACATACCGCCGTCGATCGTACACAGCGGTTCATCAGGCCTCATCAGCGAACGCACGGCGAGCAAGGACGGTTCGCGAAAAGTGGACCAGCGCCAGGCACTCAGGAACCGATCCTCGCGGTGACGCGGTGTCAACATGGTTTCATTCGGCCGTGGCACCGTGGTTGCTGAGACTGGATTAACGGGCACGACTGAATACGTCTGATCTTTCCATGCGGACCACTGCTGAGCGAGCGCGTCATGGGGAGTTGGCAATTTCTCTGCAGCCACCGTTGGCAGCATCTCTGCGCGAACCACATCCAGCACACTCAAAGCGGCTGGATGAGGTCTCAACGGCAGATCTGCACGAGTCGCTTCCACAGCCACCTGGTTTCTGAATCGATCAACCAGCGAAGCAAACCGTGCTTTGAAAACGTCTGATTCCTGCTGCAATGCGGCAGAACCAGACTGAGCGCTGCGAATCTGATTTTCGCAGTGCCGTGCCTGTAGCAGGAGGTGCCATGTGGACTCCGTCAGGCGACCCGTCAGGATCGCCTCCTCCGCTCGACCAAGTAATTCGTCCTGCAGAGCCAGAGCGGCAGTGTCTGATGTGATCGACAACAGATCTTCATTGGAAAGCTGCTTCAGAGCGGACAGCCAGGCCGTGGACTTTGACACGTCTGGATCTGCCAGATGCTGCTCAAAAACCTGCAGCAGGATGTCCCGCATCGGGCGGGTCGTGGTGAAGTTCGGTTCAGCACTGACAATCCGATGGCCGATTGGAACGTCTGCCACAGGACTGAGAATCTGCTTTTTCAGCAACGCACGATCCGGCAGTTCAGCATTCAGCACGGCCGGCGCGGCTTTCAGAAATTCCACGACGACATCGACGGTAATTTCCGGCTGCGTTTCCAATGTGAGGAACTGCACGATCGCACTGTCGTGCGATGTCGCCGCGTAGCGCGCTGCATTCATGAGATGATTGTCGCGATGAGTGGGGTCGTTGAGCGTGCGAGCCGTCGCAATGCGGAACAACAACCGGTGGACGGATTCCTTTTCTTCAAGTGTGGGCGTCGATTCGACGAGGACTTTTTCAGCATCGGCAAACTGTCCGGTTTCGATCAGGAACCGAGCCTGTTCAATAGCTTCCGGCTGAAGAGTCGGGGCAGTTCCGGAGTGTGAAAAGAGTGAGACATGATCCGGGCCATAGCTGACCACATCGTCGTCGATGGATTTCAATCCTCCGGCACTGAATGCAGGCCGCAAAGCCGGAATATTGTCAGTCAGTTGCCCATCGGAATAGCGCACCATCTGGATCGATCCGTCTGAAAGCGGAATCAACAGATGTTGGTCCAGGCGTGTGCCAGGGCCGGTCGGGGTGACGTTGGAGGCAACAAGTGCTGTGTCCCAGTCAACTTTAAGGTTGTCCAGTCGCAGACGTTGGATTTTTTTGGGTCCGGCCACAACGACAAATTCATCATCCACGGCAAGAATGACCGTTGCCGTCTCCGGCGAAATGCGTCGCTGCTCGCTTCCAGTGAGCGGATCGATCATTACGAACTGATGACTGTCCGCACCCTGAATGAGGAGTGAATCCGACAATAACAACATAGATTCCGGTCGCCATGTTTCGCGAAACGGCCTCGCCTGACCCTGAAGCCCGGCGTTCCGTAAATTTCGAAGTTGAGGCATCCCCGTCTCTTTCGGATTCTGATGCATGCGGCGCGTCCAGACGACGGAATGCGTCAGCGAGTCAATTGCGATGAGTAAGCCGTCATTGGTGCTGGTCCAGATCATGCCGTCGGCAACCAGCGGACGCGACGCTGCCAGTTGGCGATTCGGATCCTGCCAGATATTTGTTTCCGGATAAGCGAGTATTAACTTCCAGACGACTTCCCCTGTTTCGGATCGCAGACAAACCAGCCAGTGTGCGTCGTCACGTTCAATAAGGCCAAACAACATTCCGCCTGAGACCGTAGGTGGTCCGGCGAACCATCCCTTGGACAACTCATTCCCGAACCGTGCTTCCAGCGGCGCACCGCCTGCAGACCAAAGTCTGCGCCCAGTGGCTTTCTCAATGGCGACAAGTTCTCGTAATGACCGGGAGACCATATCACCGCGACGCTGTAGCATACCGAATGGCTGATTGACGTCGCGCGACGTTCCAGCCGATTCCCCTGTGTCGCAGAGAACGAACAGGCGGGAAGCGTCTGCGGTCATGCCAGCCGTGACTTCGTCACGGTGCAGTTCCAGCACTTCGCGGGAGTTCTGGAGCTGTAAAGCGTTCTGCGGAGGGCCATCGATGCCTTCCTGAAATCTCAGGCGAGGTTCAGTCTGTCGATATAAATCCTGCTGCCGATCCAGCAGTCTGGTCCATAATACCTTGCCCGTTTTTCGCTCAAACGCGAGTAACCCGCCTGAGGATCGAACATAGATTGCCTGTGAATCAACACTTGGTTCACCGGCAATCCATGCAATCGCCTGCTGATCGCCCTCCTCCGCCAGAATCCGGACCAGAACCTGCGACGCATGTCGCTGGGCAGAATTCAAGTGCAAAGTCCTTTGCCATGCAGGTGCATGCAACAAATCAGCTGCTGCAGCGGGAACGTCCGGGTTCAATGGATCGGTACTTGCGTCCTCGGAACCATCCTCTGTTTTCGGACTCAGTCCGACATCCGAACCAGATTTTTGGCCCTTGATCGAGCGTAATGCAGTGCCAGTATTCAGTTCGTCGCGCATCGCAATGGCGATCTTCTGCAGGTCCGATGGTGCACCTGAATGCAGTACAGGCAACAGCCAATACAGTGTCGCCTGTCGGTGCCCGCGATCCCGATGAACAGCCGCCAGGAACAGATGAGCCCTGAACGATTCTGTGCTTCCGGAATGGCGATGCAGAAATGTGACGAGAGCCGACGGGCCGCCATCCTCCCAGGCAATCTGCAACGCCTGAGGCGTCGCGCCCGGATGCTTCAGGAGTGCTGTCTGCAGTTCTGCCGGAAATCCCTGGATGCATTCGATGAGGTCCCGATGCAACGGTCGAATCGTCGTACTGCCTGCGGCGACCATCAGCGACGGATCAGCCGCCTGCAACAGTTGCAGCGTGTCTCGAATCTTCGCCACATCGCCTCCGCGCGCCAGTCGCGTCAGTTCCTGAAGCTGTTGCGCAACCTTTCGATCAGTCGGCAATCGCTGCAGGTCGTCCGCCGGTTCAGGAGCATCTCTCCCTGGCAAATTCGGCTGCGCGCAGACAGACCGAGCCGAACCGACCAGTGCCGTCAAGACAAGACAATACAAAACCGCCAGCGATGCAACGCCTTTCAGTCCGACACCGAAGTTCCGACCCTTTCTGATCAAGCCTCGTCTCCATTTGTCGTCGCACAAATTGAGTAACATCTTTCGCTCCCTCTTCGCCCGAAAGTCGTACAGTGTCAAATTCCCGCACTGGATACAAACAATCCCGGTCTTTTTTCTGCTGCAGTGCCCCAACCCTGGTTTTTGTGAGCGTTTTGACCTCAACGTGCGTCAACCAAAACTTGCGTCAACCGAACGATCTCAACTGCAATGTTCCGATTCGTTGCTGAAACGCCTGATTGCGCTGCGAGTACATTCACTGCCACGTTCTTTTGCCTGACGTTTCAGGAAATGTACAAAGCCATTCCGGAGGCCGCAGGTTCGCAAAACTGTTGTCTCGAACCCTGCAATTTAGTTTCTTAGGTCTTTGCCTGTTGTTAGATTACGCAGTCTGGGGCGTCATGCGTTGGTGCCTGATCGTACAAACTTGAGCTGAAAATTTCACAAGGGCATAAGAATGCTGATTCGGGACTATCTGAAGACTCTGACCTGTTGCCGTAAATCCAATTCACGTAAGCATTTGGCACGTCCACGCGGTGTTTCAGAACAGCTGGAATCGCGCACACTGCTGACGGGAAATGTGCAGGTTTCATTGTCCGGTGCGAATGCACAGCTTACGGGAGATGCGGCAGACAATGAAATTGAAGTCGTTGTGGAAAACGGTTCGGTTATCGTTCGAGGGTTGAACGGGACAACCATCAACCAAGGGACGACAGCTTTTACCCTGGTTTCCGGAGCGACGACGCTGCAGGGCACTTTGTCTGCTTCGCTTGGCGACGGCGATGACATCGTCAGGATTGGTCCAGGGATCACCTTTACGGGAAACGTCTCTTTGTCGGGTGAAGATGGAGCGGATACTTTGCAGGCCCTCATGGGAACCTATGGCGGCAACTTGACGTTGAAAGGAAACGATGGAGTCACATCGATTGTTGTCGATGGAGCCACCGTCAGCGGAAATCTGGTCGTTCGTGGCCTGGGACCGACGCTGGCCAGCATCAGCAACTCAACCGTTCAAGGCGGTCTGGATGTTCGGACCGGCGATGGTGCTGACAGCGTGGTGGTTCAAAGTACGACAGTCGATGGCGTTACGGCCATTCATACGGGCAGTGGTGACGACAATGTCGTGCTTCAGGATTCAACTTTGCATGGGCGGTTGTGGATTGAAACCGGAGCGGGCAATGATGTGGTGTACGTAAATTCCAGCAGCGTGGCAAAGGCGGCTCGGATTGCGCTTCGGCGCGGCAACGACACAGTGCAGGTGCTTGGAAGCAGCAGCTTTGGAAAGCGGTTGACTGTCGCTGGCGGTCGCGGAAGCGATGCGACAAATATCGCTGCAGACACGACAGCGCGTCGTGTCGTCAGACGCAGTAACCGTTCCAGTCAGGTTGATGCGGCACTGATTTCATCCCGCATTACAGACCCGACAACCGGTGCGATTGCTCGCGCGAATGCACTCCGCGCAGCAGCAGTGCCGATTTTGACGGTGAGTGTCAGCCCGGCGACGATTTCGGAGAATACAGGCGCATCGGCATCAACGCTGACTGTCACCCGCACAGGCTCGACGACAGTCGATCAGATCGTGACGCTGACGTCATCGAATACGAACAAGGCGACGGTTCCCGCGACGG
>CAZFDW010000046.1:5414-15650 GCA_964517865.1 uncultured Chitinophaga sp. | reverse complement strand
TCGCTGCGATTGACAACAACACCGTCGATGGTGCCGCAACGGTCACGATTACCGCGTCAGCGACGGGATTCGCCAACGCGACAACGACGCTGACGGTCAACGACAATGAAACAGCACTGAGCCTCAGTGCCAGCCCGGCCACATTTTCAGAGAATGCTGGCGTTTCGGCATCAACGCTGACTGTCACGCGCACAGGCCCGACGACAGCGGCGCAGATCGTGACGCTGACGTCATCGAATACGAACAAGGCGACGGTTCCCGCGACGGTCACAATTCTTGCGGGCCAGACCACAGCCACAGCAACGATCGCTGCGATTGACAACAACACCGTCGATGGTGCCGCAACGGTCACGATTACCGCATCAGCGACGGGATTCGCCAACGCGACGACCACGCTGACAGTCAACAACAATGATATCCCACTGACTGCAGTATTCACCGCCCCCGATGCGGTGCAGTCGAATGGAACAAAGATCACACGCGATTCCACTTCGCAGGTCACTGGTACGACAGCTGCAGGAGCGACAATCACGGTAGACAGTGACGGCGATGGCACGTTTGACGACGGAACTGCGACCGCCGGAAACGACGGAAGTTACACCGTGGATGTGACACTATTACACACAGCAACGAATCATGGAACAAACCGACTGCTCGTGAAATCGGTTTCAGGGACGAGTTCCGCTGAGACCGCCGTGAATGCACATCTTGCCGTAGGCACCGTCGTGCATTTTGCCACGAGCCAGGGTGCGTATGATGTCGAACTGCTGAACGCTGAGGCTCCATTGACCGTGGCGAATTTTCTGAGTTACGTGAATTCTGGTGCCTATCAGAACATGTTTGTCCATCGCACGAACTCCGGGAGCGCCAAGTTCATACAGGGCGGAGGATTTAAGGTGGTGAATGGGCAAGTCAGTTCTGTTGTAACAACGGCCCCGGTGACGAATGAATTCAACGCGGCAAATTCCAACGCCAGCGGCACACTTTCGATGGCTTTGCTGGGCGGAGGTCAGCCAAACAGCGGGACAAGTCAGTGGTTTGTCAATACGACAGACAATGGAGCTGCGTTTGATTCAGGACTCTACACGGTCTTTGGACGCGTGATTGGCGACGGCGTCACAGTAGCCAGTGGGATCAGCAATCTGACTCAGCGAAATCTGAATACGCTGTACAATTCGTCGGCACTTGGAGAAGTCCCGCTGACTGCATTCAATCCGGCCAACACGCTGATCACCGGAAACGCAGCAATCACCGGGAACAGTGCTGTGGTCACGGGAACCGGGACGCTGTTTACGACCGAACTGGCAGTCGGGCAATCGATTGTGATCGGCAGCGGGCGCGCATACTTCGTCGCTTCGATTCAATCAAACACTTCGCTGACACTGACCTCAAACGCAGCGACCACGGGAGCGAATCTGGCTGTCACTAAGAATGTTGTGCCAAACGCCGCCGACTTCGTGGTGTTCAGCAGCATCGGCAAGATTCTGGATACGATCTAGTGCTCTGTCAGTGGCGGTATGATGTGTGCCACTCGCTCTGCCAGTGCTTTCTGCAGATGGGGAGCACTGGCACGCAACCCATCAATGAACGCTTGACACTGCATTAGTCCCGTGCGAAAACTCCACACGCAACATGGCCGCCAAAGCCCAATGACAGTTTGGCGGCGTGTTGCATGTGTGGCATCCTGCGAGCCTGTGGCTGCAATGGAATCCGGCAACGTTCATCGACGGTGGTCAGATTCGTCGTGCCGGGGATTTGCTGATGATGCAGAGCGAGCAGCGTCAGGATCGTCTCCACACTGCCCGCCGCTCCCAGCAAGTGTCCGATCCCGCCTTTCATGCCGAAACACTGTGGCATGTTGGCGCCGAACGCCAGCTGAATGCCTCGTGCTTCAGCAAGATCGTTCGATTCCGTACCTGTCCCGTGCAGACTCAGAATATCCGGGGAGCGTCCTCTCAATGTCAGCGTGCGTCTGAGGACCTCGCTGACCACCGCACCACTTTCATCAACCTGCGTCAGCCCAGTGGGATCGTTGAGCCAACCTCCAGCGACGATTCTTGCGATCGAATCCGCACGGCGGGAACTGGCATGGGCACGGGATTCGAGCACCGCGACACCAGCACCTTCGCCCACGACAAACCCGTCACGGGACTGATCGAACGGACGACAGGCTGTTGCAGCATCACGGTGGCGGGATGTCACCCGCAGACGATGAAACGAGGCCAGTACAGACGACCTGAGTCCGGCATCCGCGCTTCCCACGATGCACACATCACATTCGCCGCGATGGATCATGGCGGCACCCTGCACGAATGCAATGAGTCCGGTCGCACATGCCGCGACGGGACATGAACTGGCGACTGTCGCTCCGGTCAGCGCCGTGATGGCATGCGTCGCACTGTCAGGCAGCATGCCGCAGTTCCACCAATCCGGAGCATCGCTTTGCCGCTGGAGCGCAGGCTGAGCACATCTTGCCTCCGTGCCGTCTCGTGATCCTGCCGTTGCCAATTCCAGTTTGCGTGTATGGCGAGCCGCCAGCGACTCCGCCATCCGCTCGGTCGATCGCAGTCCGCCCTTGCTGCTGCCGAATACGATGGCGGTACGTGCGGGTTTCAGGTCACTGCACCGCAGTCCGGCATGCGACATCGCTTCCACAAGAGCCACGAGTGACATCGCCACCATCGGCTCCGCGCGCCACGCCGTCGCGATGTCTGCTTGAACTGTTTCCAGCAGCATCGAACTTTCCAGTCGCCTTGCCACTGCCGCATGGTCCACTGCCGCGCCTTGAAGAGCCAGACCATCCATGGCCGACAGATGATCGAAGTGATCGATATCCCTTCGTGTCAGACTGCGGCCCGCCCTGTGACCGGTAATCATCGCCTCCCAGGTCGCATTGGCAGAGCAACCCAGAGGCGTGACAAGTCCCAGACCAGTGACCAGCACGTCTTCGTTGCGATTTTGATTCGAGAATTCAGGCACGTGAGAATAAGCCGCAGATCGGAATCCAGAGCCATAATTTCAGAGTTGGGCAGAATACCTGCCTCGCTGCAGAAACACGTCGCCTGAATGCGTGGAGTTCAAAAGTCGGGAAAAAAACGCTGGCAACTCATGAACATTTGACCCTCAATCCGCTTAACGCAGTTGCAGGGATTGGTTTGGCTTTGATTCTGCGAAATAGTGTGAGCAAAGTGTGGCGTTTCTTCCAGGCGGATTCATACTGAGACGACTACTATCGATACCCCTCAAAGTTTCCTCCCACATTGCGTTGTCATCGCATCGGAACGTGTTAGGATTTGAGATCGTCCTCCGCTCAGGGAAATATCTGAGGAATGGAATCGATCCTGCATTGGAAATGATCTCAATGCTGATTTTCGCAGCCCTGCGAAGTCAGACCAATGCCGGGGACGTCCATCGTGCTTCAACCTGCAACACTGACTGCTGCAGAATTCCGCAACCGTAAACAAAACGACCAACGGTTCATGCCGCAGATTAAGTCGAAAGATGGACTCAAGACCTTTCTCCTGACGTCGCGACTGCTGTCGCCGGCGGATTGGAATGCTGTTGATGGACAGTTTGAAGGTTTGGACAGTGTCGAATCGATGCTGCAGCTGTTGGAACGTCGGCAATTGCTGACGCCGCTGCAGACGGGTCGCATCCTGAAAGACGATACGGAAGGACTTGTGCTGGGAAAGTACAAGTTGCTGTATCGCAACGCATCCGGAAGTTTTGCACGCGTGTTTCGAGCAGCTTCGGTGGATGACAATCGTGTCGTGGCGCTCAAACTCCTTCGCGAGCGCTGGGCCGACGACCCGAGAACAGTTGCGAGCTTCGAGCGGGAAGCCCGTATCTGCCAGAAGTTCCAGCACCCCAATATTGTTCCCATCTATGACATCGGCAACGAAGGGCGATTCCATTTTTTCACGATGGAATTTGTTGAGGGTGGTAACCTGCGGGACTTTATGAAAATCCGGCGTACCCTGTCGCCAGTCGAAGCGACACGCTGCCTTCTACATGTCTGTCAGGGATTGGAATACGCGCGGAAAATGGGGGTGTCGCATCGCGATCTGAAACTGACAAATGTGTTGATGAGCAGCACCGGCGTCGCCAAGCTCGTGGACTTTGGATTGGCTGGTGCCGAATCGGCCAGCCAGGCCGGGACCAGCGACGACGTGCAGCGGGCTCTGGAGTACGCATCGCTCGAACGCGGCACAAATGCGCCCCGCAATGATCCCCGCAGCGATTTGTTCTTTGCCGGTGCGATCTATTACGAGCTGCTCACTGGCGAAGGCCCGTGGTCGCGTACGAAGGACCGTGAAGAAAAGATGTTGCTGAGTCGATATACGAACACGCGTCCGGTCGAAGCGATTCGTCCGGATTTGCCCCAGTCGATCGCGCGGATCTGTGGTCGCCTGATGGAAATTAGCCCCTCCGCGCGATATCAGACGGCGACCGAGGTGGTTCAGGATCTTCGCGCTGTCATGCTGGAACTTGGGCAGACGACAGAAGAAGCGCCCCGCGAAAAACAACCAATGACGATCGAGTTTAAGCCGGACTTCAGGATGCTCGTGGTTGATACAATGAAAAAACGCTGCCAGAAAGTAAAGGAGTATTTCATCAGCAAGGGATTCGACGTGGCATTCATGCAGTCGCCGGAAAAAGCTCTGACGCTGCTCAAAACCACGCCGCCGGACGGCATCCTGTTTCTGGCTGACCATAACACGGATGAGGTGTTGGCGGTCTTCCCGCAGGTTCAGGCATACGCCCGATCGCAAAAAGTCCCATGTCTGGCAGTTTTCCCGGCGGAAGTCGAAGAAACCGTGAAAAAGAAGATCGTGTCAACGCGTTTCGGTACCACGATGTTCCAACCTGCAACGTTGCGTGACATTCGCATGCACTTCGAAGACATCGGCGCTGTGACCCGGTAGACTTTGGAGCGCGACGACTCTCCACCACGGCGAAACAACTACGAAGTTGGCCTGCTGCCTTGACCTGGAGCCTTTCTCAGGTCACCCTGTAAGCTTTGTTTGCTGTTGCTGGATGATTAACACGCTCCCCCGGTGTCGAACACGTTCCCAGCCACGACTTCCCGCCGTCAATAACTCCCGCCGCAGCTTCTTAAGGTGGCTCATCATGCAAACCACTCCGTTACACACCGAATCTACCCGACGCAATTTTCTGGCGGCATCCGCCGCAGGTGCTGCCACGCTGGCTGCCATTTCCAGGCCGCTGCATGCCGGGGCTTTCGCAGCAGGCAGCGATCTGCTGAAAGTGGGACTTGTCGGTTGCGGTGGTCGAGGTATCGGAGCGGCAGAACAGGCATTGAATGCTGATCCCGGTGCGGAACTTGTTGCCATCGGAGACATTTTTGAAGATGCCGCTGAACGTGCACGTCGTTCTCTGACACGGACGTACAACAAAGAGGGCGCCGTGCCGCGCGTGACAGTTTCGGATGACACATGTTACGCCGGGTTCGACAACTATCTGCGTGTCATTGAAAAATCTGACGTGGTCCTGCTGGCCACAACACCTCATTTTCGCCCTCAGCATCTGCGTGCCGCTGTCGAAGCCGGCAAACATGTGTTCTGCGAAAAGCCCGTCGCTGTCGATGCGCCAGGCGTGCGGTCAGTGATGGAATCGTCTGAGATGGCGAAGGCCAAAGGACTGGTGCTGGTGTCCGGTCTGTGCTGGCGATATCACCCCGGCAAGCTGGCCACGTTCGAACAGATCAGGAACGGCGCCATCGGTGACATCGTGACCATGCAGTGCAGTTACATGGCGGGCGGTGTCTGGGATCCGCGGCGCACGCGAGACAAATGCGACAGCGAAATGGAGTACCAGATTCGCAACTGGTACTACTACACGTGGCTCTCGGGTGACTTCAATGTCGAACAGCACATCCACAGTCTGGATAAAATGATGTGGGCGATGAACGATCAGGTGCCTGAATCGATCAGCGGTTCCGGTGGTCGTCAGGTTCGCACCGATGCCAAATACGGCAATATCTTTGACCACTTTGACATCGTCTATACATGGCCCAACGGAGTGAAGGCGTTCGCACGTTGTCGTCACTGGCCAAACTGCGAAAACGAAGTCGAAGACTACATCTTCGGCACTAAAGGCCGCGTCAATGTGATGAGTCATAAGATCGAAGACTTTGCCGGCAACGTGATCTGGAAGTATGACGGCCCGGACGGCGACATGTACCAGATTGAACACAATGAAATGTTTGCCAGCATTCGCAGTGGTCAGCCGATCAACAACGGCGACTACATGTGCAAGAGCACATTGATGGCGATTGCCGGACGTATGGCGGGCTACACCGGTCAGCGACTTACCTGGGACGCAGTGCTGAATTCCAAAGAAGACCTCAGCCCGAAAGCCTACGAATGGACCGACAATCCGGTGCCGCCGGTGGCAATCCCCGGAAAAACTCCGTTTGTCTGATTCAAAATTCCACCTGGCATCGTCGAACAAAGACTGAATAGGTTGTGATCATGCTTCGTTGCTTTGCTTTCCGCCGTTCGCACTGGCACGTGACTGCCATCGCTTTGCTTGTGCTGAATTCGATCGGAGCCCAACGTCCTGCCACGGCCCAGGATACGGCACCTCCCGTTGTCGCTGCCGAGAAGCCGACGGAGCCCGCCCCCGCCGAAGCGACGCCTTCTGATGAATTGCTTAAGGAAGGACATTCCGCCCACGGCGAAGTCTTTAATGATGGACCGCGTCAGTCGGCCTATCTGATGGGCGGCTGCGGCGTCGTGAGATTTCCAGTGACGACGTCGAACGCCGAAGCCCGGAAGTTCATTGAGCAGGGTGTGGCTCAATTGCACGGATTCTGGTACTTCGAATCAGAACGCTCCTTTCGCCAGGCCGCCACGCTGGATCCGGACTGCGCGACGGCCTACTGGGGAATGGCAATGTCAAACCGCAGCAACGATAAGCGGGCCAAAGGCTTCATCGCCGAAGCCGTAAAACGCAAGGACAAAGTGGAAAAGCGGGAACGGATGCTGATCGAGGCATTTGACCTGTTTATCAACGCCAAGACCGAAAACGACGAACAGAAAAAGCAGCGCGCCGACAAGTACGTCAGCGATCTGGAAGACATTCTGATCGAATTCCCGGAAGATATTGAAACGAAGGCCTTTCTGTGCGAGTTCTTCTGGTCTGGAAAACGTGACGGCCTGCACATGGCATCCAATCTGAGTATTAATGCCATGATCCAGGAGGTGCTGGATGTTGAACCATTGCATCCAGCGCACCATTATCGGATTCATCTGTGGGACAGCAAGAAGCCTGAGCTGGCGTTGAAGTCTTCGGCGCTGGGTGGACTGGCGTCGCCTTCGATAGCTCACATGTGGCATATGCCGGGGCATATCTATTCGAAACTGCACCGGTATCACGACGCCGTCTATCAGCAGGAAGCGTCGGCCCGCGTTGATCATTTTCACATGATGCAAGATCGGGTCCTCCCTGATCAGATCCACAACTTCGCGCACAATAATGAATGGTGCATTCGCAACATGATCTCGATCGGGCGTGCCCACGATGCGGAAGCTTTCGCGCGAAACATGCTCAGCCTGCCGCGTCATCCAAAATACAATTCGCTCGGCAAATCCGGCAGCTACAAGTACGGACGTGATCGACTGATCAACGTACTGCAGAGTTTCGAAATGTACGAAACGCTCGCTGCATTGAGCGGCACGACGTGGCTGGAGGACACCGGTGATGCTGACGAAGATCTGCGTCGCGATCGAGCCATCGGTTCAGCGCTCGCGGCAACTGGCGACGATGTCCATACCGCTGTTTACCGGGATCGCCTCCAGAAACTGCTGGACGAAGAGAAGCAAAAGCAAACGGCAGCTGTCACAGAAGCGGAATCGAAAGCCCGTGAGGCAAAGTCTGACGACAAAGCGATTGAAAAGGCGAAACAGGACGCTGAAAACAAGTTTAAGGGAAAGATCGAGGGCATCGAAAAAGCCACGTTGGAAATTGACGCTCGCATTGCGGCACGTAAGGGGGAGCATGAAAAAGCACTCGACCTGTTGACAAAAGCCGGCGTCTCCACCGACGAACTGATTGCCGCGATGATCCGAGCCGGAAAGTCCGAAGATGCATCGAAGAAGGCGGCTGAGAATGTAAAATCGAACCCCGGCGAAGTTCGAGCACTTGGCAGTCAGATTGAAGCGTTTTATGCGGCAGGAAAGAAAGATGAGTCGAAGGCGGCGTTTGAATTGCTTCGGAAGATTTCCTCCACGATCGATCTCGACGTGGCACCGATGATGCGACTGGCTCCGATCGCCGTAGAATTCGGTTATGCGGCTGATTGGAGACTTCCGCACGAACTCCCGGGCGACATCGGTACTCGACCAAATCTGGATTCACTCGGACCGTTTCGCTGGTCGCCACGCGATGCTCCGGAATGGGCGCTGCCTGATCCGGATGGGAAAACTCGTTCGCTGAGCGACTATCATGGCCGGCCGGTGATGGTGGTGTTCTATCTGGGCTACGGATGTCTGCATTGTGCGGAGCAACTGCAGGCGATCGCGAAGAAACATGATGCCATTCGCGCTGCAGGTTTTGAAGTGATCGCGGTGAGCACCGATAAGCAGGAAAACCTGAAACGCGCCTGTGAAAATCTGGAAACGGTACTTCCGTTTCCACTCGTGGCCGATCCGGAAATGACAATCTTCCGCGAGTACCGATGCTACGACGACTTTGAGAAAGCTGCCCTGCATGGCACGTTCGTAATTGATGCCCAGGGGGAAATCCGCTGGCAGGACATCAGCTATGAGCCGTTTATGGACACAGATTTTCTGATCAAGGAAGGCCAGCGACTGATTTCGTTCGACCATTTGTATCCCGCATCGAGTGTCCTGAACGCGACCACTGCGGCGATTCATTAGTTCGTGTACTTGCTCACGCGCATTGGAATCTTGTAGGGAGAATAGTCGCAAGTATCGTCGTTCCGCCCTCCGCCCTGTCCTTACTTTTGTGTCTCTTGTGAGTTTTAGTGGCCAGCACTCGTTGTTCAGATGTTGTTTGCGAGTCATGTGTCTGACTGGCCACAAAGAGGCACAAAATTCACAAGAGAAACTTTGGAATCAGCCGCGCCGTCTAAAACTCTTCCCGGAAAAACAGCATCACTGACGTTTGCTGAACAGAGTTGTAATTCAGAGATTCCAATGATCCGTTTCCTGATGTTGCTTATGGTACTTGCCCCGAACGTCGCGTCAGCTCAGGACGATCTGTCGGCACGGTCACTGCGGGCCATGAAACAGGCGGCGGACTTCTTTCATCAGAAGGTCGCTGTCAGCGGTGGCTATGTCTATGAGTATTCTCTCGACCTGCAGCAGCGACAGGGAGAAGGCAAAGCTGCACCGACTGAAATCTGGGTGCAGCCGCCGGGGACGCCGACCGTCGGCATGGCTTTTGTCAGTGCGTTTGAAGCCACTCGCGATGAGCAATTTCTCACAGCCGCCATTGATGCCGCGCAGGCCCTGATGTTCGGACAATTAGAATCTGGTGGCTGGAACGCCAGTATCGATTTTGATCCAAAGGGGCCTCATGCAGATCGCTATCGCAACGGCAAAGGCCGCGCGAAGGGAAAGAACTTTTCATCACTCGACGACGACAAGACGCAGTCTGCGGTTTGCCTGCTGATGCAGGTTGACAAGGCGCTCGAATTCAGGAACGCCGAGATTCATGATGCCACGATGCTGGCCCTGAATTCCTTGCTCACAGCGCAGTTTTCCAATGGCGGTTTTCCGCAGGGATGGAGAGCACCGGTGTCGCAGCAGGCAGTGAAAAAAGCATCATATCCGGACTACGCATGGCGCACGGAGAATCGCGTCAAGGAATACTGGGACTACTACACTCTGAACGATGGTCTGGCCGGAACCGTCGCCCGCACGCTGGATCTGGCTCATGAGACCTACGGTGATGCCAGGTATCGTGACGCATTGCTGAAGCTGGGTGACTTTCTGATTCTGGCACAAATGCCGGAGCCGCAGCCTGGGTGGGCTCAGCAGTACAACTTCGACATGCAGCCCATGTGGGCCAGAAAGTTTGAACCCCCCGCGATTTCCGGACGCGAATCCGAAGACGCCATGGAAACTCTGCTGTTCCTGTATGAAATCACCGGCGATGCAAAATTCCTGGCCCCGATCGAACCGGGGCTTGCCTGGCTGAAGCGTTCTGTCCTTGCTGACGGTCAGATCGCGCGATTCTATGAGATGC
>CAZFDW010000046.1:0-5314 GCA_964517865.1 uncultured Chitinophaga sp. | reverse complement strand
AGCCAGTCACCGCTGCGACGCATCTGAAAGGCGAATCGCAGGTTATTTCCAGCGAACTCTTCAGTCGCAACATGCAACGCCTGAGCGAATATCTGACGGCCGTAAGAACGAGTCAGTAGTCAATGGACAAACAAGAGTCTCTGTCAAGTTCGCAAACGCAGGACGTTGTGGTGTTGGGAGCCAGTAATCTGGTGCTCGGCTGGCAGGCACTGACTGGCTCGCTGCGGCAAATGACAACGGCACCCATCAATCTGAATGTCGCGCTGGGGATGGGGCGTTCGTATGTCAAAACCAGCGCGTTCTGGTTTCGTCGGTTGCCGGCGATCAGCCAATGCGGATTGTGGGACCAACTGCCTCGCGATTCGGCGAATGCACCGCTGGTCCTGATCACAGATCTTGGGAACGATATTGTCTACCTGTTTCCACCCGATCAGATTGCAGCCTCTGTCCGTCAATGTATCAGGCAGATTCTCGACTGGCGATCCGATGCTAAGATCGTCATGACAGGACTACCGCTGGCTTCACTCACGCGCATCGGGAAACTGCAGTTTCAGATCGCGAAGACGATCATGTTTCCCGGTTGCTCACTCTCGCGGACATCGATTCTGGAACGCTCGCTGTCCCTCGATCAGCTCGTGCGGCAACTGGCTGCCGAATTTAAAATTCCACTGGTTGAACCGGAACCGCACTGGTACGGTTTTGACGCGATCCACGTCGTGCCAAAGTTTCGCGAAGCAGCATTTCAGAAATATTTCGCTGCATTTGAACTGGCGATCCCGGCAAGGGATTCCCGCACATCTGCGAAACTTCGGATTGACCTGCCCACGGCTGCAGCACGAACGGTTTTCGGGCGGAACAGGATCGTGGCGCAGCCGGTTTTTCGTTCGTCCGAGATTGTGGTTTCGGCGTGGTGAACGTGGCAGAAATATTTGGACAGCATACCATTTTCGCAGGCAGTAAAGATCGTTTAACCGCGTGCCCATCGGGCCGCGATTGTTCTGTTTGAAAATTCGTATTTGAGATTTGAGATTCGAAATATTGAGCGTGGGACGATGCCCACGCGGTTAAACGAGCATTTTCTTCGAGTACCGGGATACTTTGCCACATCCGATGCGAGACTGGATGCCCTTCATATTTGTGCGGCCAGCATTCATCAGTTAGACTACGGTTCGAGAAACCCATGTCACTACTGGAAGTTGACAACCTGTCCGTGAACTACGGCGCGATCGAAGCGATCCGGGGTTGTTCTCTGCGCGTGGAGCAGGGTGAAATCGTGACGTTGATTGGCGGCAATGGTGCCGGGAAATCGACGACGCTGCGGACGATTTCGGGACTCCTGACGCCAAAGAACGGAACGATTCGGTTTAACGGTCAGATCATCCACGGGAGGCCTCCGCATGCGATCACTCAAAGCGGATTGATTCATGTGCCTGAAGGACGGGGAATTTTTGCCAATCTGACGGTTGAGGAAAACCTGATGCTGGGTGCGTATTCGCGAAATAACCTGCGGGACATTCTCGAGGATCGCGAGATGGCCCTCGACTTATTCCCTCGAATCCGTGAGCGCCTGAAACAGGCGGCAGGAACATTGTCCGGCGGCGAGCAACAAATGCTGGCAATCGCGCGCGCCCTGCTGGCTCGGCCGAAGCTTCTGATGCTTGATGAACCATCGCTGGGACTGGCACCTCAGATCGTGCAGACGATATTTCAGGTGATCCGGCAGATCAATCGCACGGGGGCGACGATTCTGCTCGTGGAACAGAATGCCGCGATGGCGCTGCAGGTGGCTCACCGCGCCTATGTGATCGAAGTCGGTTCCATTGAAATGGAAGGCCCAGCTGCGGAACTCGCCGCCAGCGATGAAGTTCGCAAGGCGTATCTGGGGGCTCATTGAGGTCTGAACTGTGATTGTTGATGCAAGCCGTCGAGCGTTCTCATGGACCTTGTCCCTCCGCAGCATTCCACAATCAGGATTGCCCGCGCTGATGGGAATTCTGAATGTCACGCCGGACAGTTTTTCCGATGGCGGAGAATTCAGCACGATCGAGGCTGCCGTGGATCGCGCACTTCAAATGGCGGAAGACGGAGCGAACATTATCGACATCGGTGGCGAATCGACTCGCCCCGGCGCGGAGCCTGTGTCGCTGGAAGAAGAACTTCGTCGCACGATCCCCCTGATTCAGAAGCTGGCCACCCAGCTGCGCGTGCCCATCTCGATTGATACCACCAAGGCGGAAGTCGCGCGCCAGGCGCTGGATGCGGGTGCCGAAATTGTCAACGATATTTCCGGCCTGACGTTTGATCGAGACATGCTGGAGGTTTGTCGCAGGGCCGACGCAGGAATCTGTGTGATGCACATTCAGGGTACTCCGCAAACGATGCAGCAGAATCCGCATTACGAAAATGTGGTGAGCGAAGTGATTGAGTTCCTGCAGCAACAAGTCGATCGATGTCTGATGGCGGGAATTCCGGCAGAACGTATGTGCGTCGATCCGGGAATTGGATTTGGCAAGACGGCCGATCACAATCTGGAACTCATGTCCGCTGTGCCGAAAATTCAGCAAGCCCTGCAGCGTCCGGTATTGATCGGCCATTCCCGCAAACGCTTCCTGTCAAAGATCCTTGGCCGCCCTGTGGAAGAACAATCCGCTGGCACCATCGGCGTCGCAGTCGCATTGGCGGAACTCGGCACCGATGTCCTCCGCATCCACGACGTGCGGGCTGTCCGCGATGCCCTCGTCGCATGGGACACGATTCGTCGAGTTGAACCATGATGGCCCCCGAATTCGGCGAAGTATCCCCCGCTTCACTTAGGCAATGGGACAACGACCACGTTTGGCATCCGTTTACGCCGATGTCGGCATGGACCGAAGAACATGCGCCGATTATTGTGCGGGGCGAGGGGTTTGACCTGATTGATGTCGATGGGCAACGCTATCTGGACGGAATTTCGTCGTTGTGGTGCAATGTGCATGGCCATGCTGTTCCGGCGATTGATCGGGCGGTGTCTGAGCAACTGCAGAAAGTGGCTCACAGCACCCTGCTGGGGCTGGCGAGTGAACCATCGATACGCCTGGCCCGCGCGCTGGTGGAACGGGCTCCGGCGGGGCTGACGAAAGTCTTCTTTTCGGACAGCGGGGCAACGTCGGTCGAAGTCGCTCTGAAAATGGCGTACCAGTATCATCGCCAGAAATCCGAGGGTCCAGAGGATCGCGACACGTTTCTGTGCATTGGCAACGCCTATCACGGCGATACGCTGGGGACCGTCAGCGTCGGTGGCATTGATTTGTTTCACCGCTGTTACAGGCACCTGCTGTTTGCAACGCTGACAACGCCGTCCCCGGTAGCGACGCGGGTTCCGACGGGGCACACCAGAGAATCATGGCTGACGTTTTGTTTTGAAGAAGTCGGGCGATTGATGCGCGAAAATCAAGAACGCATTGCCGGAGTCGTAATGGAGCCGATTGTCCAGGGAGCGGCGGGAATTCTGGTGCATCCACCCGGCTTCCTTCGACATGTGCGACAGTTATGTACCGAATTTGACATCCTGCTGATTGCGGATGAAGTGGCCGTCGGCTTCGGTCGCACGGGGACGCTGTTTGCCTGCGAGCAGGAAAGTGTGAGTCCTGATTTTCTGTGTCTGGCGAAGGGCATCTCAGGAGGCTATCTGCCGATCGCCGCGACGCTGACAACGGAACGTGTCTATGCGGCATTTCTTGGTCATCCTTCCGAGGGTCGCACGTTCTTTCACGGACATACGTATACCGGGAACGCTCTGGGCTGCGCGGCAGGGCTGGCGTCACTGCAGTTGTTTGAGGACGACTGCGTGCTGGAGAACGTTCGGATCACATCACTGCGCATTGCCGAGCGTCTTGCGGTCCTGCGAGAGCATCCGCACGTCGGCGAGGTGCGTCAGAAGGGGCTGATGATCGGCATCGAACTGGTGCGAGACGGCGACGGCCTGATTCCGTTTGACGCCAAACTGCGACTCGGACACCAGGTAACACTCGCCGCCCGCAAACGCGGCGTGATCCTGCGACCGCTGGGAGACGTGATCGTGCTGATGCCCGCACCAGCGATGCCCGTTGAGCTGGTCGATCGGTTGTGTGATGTGGCGTTAGAATGTATTGATGAAGTGAGCAAAATGTAGAGTGGGACGGGCTGCGCAAAGCCAGGGAAATTCCGCGATCCAACAAAATCTATTCTATTCCAGTCGATCAGGCTGGGATGTTTTTCACTGGGCACCCTCTCAATTGACGTTCGCGGTGCTCTCAGATGCTTTCTGCGCCAATCGAGAGCAATGCGTTTTGTGCCAAAGGCACCGAATGCGAAAGCCCAGGGCAACGCCCTGGGAACCTGCGAAAAGAAAAACGAAAGCCCCAAAGGGGCGAAATGATCGTGCATTTCCATCACGCCCATACAGGGCTTCCGCGTTCGATAATGCCGTTTCCTGGGGCGATGCCCCAGGCTTTCGCATTGTGCCGCCTTGCGGCAAATCACTGCGGCAACACGTTCCGTGCCGCCTGAACAAAACCACCCCCCCCTCATGGACCCCACTTTTGAGCGGGCCAGCGTGGGACTGGCGAAATCCGGCCTACCACAAATCTTGCATGGTCGAAGAAATAGTCCTGACAATTCCTGCGAACCCCTGTACACCACCCGCGAAGTCAAAGAAATATTGCTCACGCTGCATTGTCGTTGAGGTACTGTGCCAATGGGTTACCGGGTTCGGTGTACTGCACCACAAGTTTATGGAATTCGTTCATGTGATTGAGGAATAGAGGAAGCCACATGACCCTGCTGTCTTTTTTGCTTGCTATCCGAATGTACCGGAAGCCGCCAAAGTTGATCGGTCGAATCGCTTCAATATCTGCCCAGGGTAGATCAAAGTACTTCCCCATCGCGGTGTAGCCGCGCAGTCGATCAATCCTCACATACACCTTAAAGTACGCAACCAGAATCGCAGTGCATCCCGATTGAGCCAGTGCTGTACCGACCGAAGCGATCAACGCAGCCAGAACGCTTCCAGTGGAAACTCCGTCGATGATCAGAGTTATTGAGACACCCGTCGGAATCGTCCAACCGAGGATAAAAGTGATCAGAGCGGTGAATGATGATTTGAACTCTAAACCTCCACCGCACACTTCTTGAGGGTCCGGCATCGTGAATGCGTCAGGGGTTTCGTTAACCATCTTAGCTCCTGAATGGAAATCCTTTTTGCGGCACAACGAATGATTCGAACATTGCAAAGTGATCAGACTGAAATGGGAGCCATGCATGTGCTGCTGGAAACAGGCAGTATTCACACCGATGC
>CAZFDW010000045.1:0-23159 GCA_964517865.1 uncultured Chitinophaga sp. | reverse complement strand
CAACTTGGAGTGCTGCTGTTGAACTGGCCGGCCCGGCCGCGGGCGGAATGCCGTGGGGGATCGTGGTTGTGCCGGGAGTCAGATTGTCGCAGCAGCGTGGCTGGCAAGGCACGTTTTCGTGTCTCACCATCGCTCGTCCGCGAGATGCTGTGAACATATACCCAGCACTCGGCAACGAAGGCTTGATCGTGGTTCCAGCCGCAGGCTGAGGCCTGTTTCGGAGTTCATCTCCCAAAGCAACAGCGGTGGTGAACCAAGGGAAATGCAGTGCCATTAGGGTCAACACGCAGACAACGTCACTGGAAATCTTCATTGGTCAATCTTTCATGAAACTGTCGAAAGCTCACTACTGACGGCAGTTCCCGTCCGTTCGCTGCGGAAAAGAACGTTACTTCGTCCAAAGTCCAATGTGATGGTTCACCCCTTCAATGGTCACGGTTTTCAATTGAACTCGTGTGTATCCATTCTGAGCAGCTTGGGCTTCCTGTTCTTCAAGGACAGAATCGGAGATGTCATGCCGCACAATAAAATCCAGCCGGTCTGTCGCCTCCCAATCGGCGGCAAACAACAGTTGATTTGTTGCTTCGTTAAGCTGAATGTAGACATCCGTTGCACGCCGCTTCATGCCGTAATTCGTCTCAAAGTGCGATTGAAACGCCTCATGGGTGAACCATTGAAGAGTGTCACTGTCAGCAGATGCAGTCAACCCCTGTGTCGTATGGGGTAAGTCCCACTGCCGCAGCGAGCCATCCAAACCGACGGTGACAAACGACGTTCCATCCGGAGTCACACTGAGGCCCCGAATTTCACCATCGTATTCTCCTCGAGCCAGCTCGCTTTGTGATTCCAGATCCCATAATCGAATTGTCCCGTCCGCACTGCAGGACAGGAACTGTCTGCCATTCGGCAGGACACCGACCTCATGGATAATATCTGTGTGGCCCTGGTAAGTGATGGGGCTTTCTCCCGATTCGAGATTCCATAGTCGCAGCGTACGGTCATGACTGGCTGACAGAATCCGCCGACCACCGTCCACAACTTCCACACTGTGGACCCATCCGGAGTGCCCCTCAAGCGTCTCTTGCACATTCCCTGATTCCGCATCACACAGCAGGACTTGTCCTGACACCGTCCCGATCGCGAATTGCTTTCCATCTGGCAGCATCACCATGTCGAGCGGCGGAGAATCCAGAACGAACTCTACCGGCGTGTTGAGTTTGTCTGCGGACGGCCTCCAGACTCTCACCTTCCCGTCCCAGTTCGAGGCGAATACCACCTTTCCGTCGGTGGAATAGCGAACACAAGAAAAGATCCCTTCAGCGGTGAATCGATCGAGTTCTTTTCCAGTGGCAACGTCCCAGAACCTCAGCGTCTTGTCTTCACTGCCGGTTACCGCGGTTCGACCATCCGGAGACAGCGCGACAGACCACACGGCGCGCTCGTGTCCATGAAAGGCCTGCACTTCAACCTGGGTCTCGACATTGAACAGTCGCGCCCGGTGATCCAACCCACCGAACAACACGCGCGGGCGATCCGAAGAAAACTGCACACTGGTCAAACCCGGACCGGACTCAATCAAAAGGCGGGATTTAAGAACTTCCGTTCGGGCGATCGGGTCAAGGACCGCCTTGCGCACGCCAGCGTCCCAAAGCTTGACCGCCCCGCTCGCGTGTGTGGATGCCAGTCTGGTACCGTCTTCGCTGAACGCGATACAGGAGACTTCACCACTATAGGCATTGAGTGCGAGAGTCTGTTCACCGGTCATTATGTCCCAGAGTTTCACGGACCCGTCCTGGCTTGCCGTGGCTATTCTTGCTCCATCAGGGCTGAATGTCAGATCCGTGACTTCGCTGCCGTGAGTGCTGAATGACAAAACATCGTCGCCGGTTTCGACATTCAGGAACTTCACCGTTTGCCCCCAGACGGCGGCAACACCTGACCCATCCGGCGAGAACGCCACTTGCTGCACCTTTCCCTTTCCCTGGAATTTTTGAAGCGGAGTATCCGTCGTAAGCTGCCAAACAATAATGTCACCATCGTCGCTCGCCGACACAATTCTGGTCCCATCGGGACTGAACACGGCCTCATAGACCGGACCGTCGTGCCCAACAAGATCGTTCAACAATCGACCGGTCGCAGTGTCCCAGACTTTGATGGTGTGATCATGTGATGTGGAAAGCAACTTTGTCCCATCAAAGTTGTATCGCACATCTATGATTCCTGCCGTATGTCCGGTCAGATCGATATTCTGAGATCCCGGGATAGTGCTGCGAAGCTTAACGGTCTTGTTAAGATAACCGATCGCAAGTTGTGTCTCTGTCGGACTAAATGTCGTACAGGCAGTCGACTCGTGATAGGTGCCGGAAAAACTGGTTTCCTGGCCGCTCTGCAGGTCCCGTCGCTTGATTAGTCCATGACCTCCTTCGCAAAGAACACTGGAGTTGTCTGGCAGAAACAACACGTCTGTGGCATGGCAGCGAAATCGCGACAGTGTGGGCGACTCCTGGCTCGTCAGTGCCTCCCAGATCTTCAGGGTGCCATCAGAGCTTGCTGTGACAAGAGTGGTTCCACCACGGCCGAAGGAAATGTCATTGACCGAACCGATATGCCCACGCAAAGTCATCACTTGGGTCCCAGAATCCGCATCCCGGATCTCGGCCGTCTGATCCGCCCCTGCGGATGCAATCCGCGTCCCATCAGCACTGAACCTTATTCCCAGAATTTCTTTGTTGGCGTGTCCGGATTTCCGCCAGCTCCTGCGGCCGGAATCTGCATCCCACATCGTAATCGTCCCATACCCGGACGCGGCAATCGTCCCGCCCTTCGGGTTGAACGCAACAGAGTGCAATCGAGTGTTTTCGGCCATGATCGTTCGTTCGAGTTTTCCGGTTTCGACTTCCCAGATACCCACCCCCTGCGGGACCAGCGACGCAAATCGACGGCCATCAGAGCTGAACGAAATTCCCATACCGCATGGTATTCCGGCTCGCCCCGAAAGCGTGTATTTTGATGTTTCGGACACCGTGTTCCAGAGCTGAATGATTCCCCCCAGATCGACCGAAGCTAAGGTCAGGCCGTCCGGACTGTAAGCGATGGCCTGGACAGGTTCGGCGTGTTCCATCGCAGCCGACAACTCACGCCCCGACGCGGCATCCCAAAGCCTTATCTTCCCGTCATCGCCGGCAGAGGCAACCACCGATCCGTTCGGACTGATCGCAACACAATTGACGGAACCAATGTGACCCTTCAGGGGGTGACTTATATTTCCTGTTGCAGGATTCCACAACATTACGGTTTGATCCCGACTTGCGGAGGCAATCAGGGTTCCATCACTGCTGACGGCAAGACTGTTGACTGCGTCACGATGTTGATCGAGTTTGATAAGTTCGCTGTGGCAGAGTCGAAACCAGTAGTGCCATTCGAAACCTCGCAAATCTTCTTCACGCTCATTCGGACGATGACGGTCCAGTAGACTGAGAACCATTTCGATCTGTCGGTCATCCCATGCCTTTTGTGCCATATTCATGTGAGCAAAATAGAGGTGCCTCCGCGCGAGTTTCGCATTCGTGTCGGCCTTCAGACGAGCTGCCTCTGCTTCGCGTTGTTGCTGCTCAGCCTTCTCGCGCAGCACTCGCTCCTGTGCAGCAAGGCGCGAGTTCTCGACAGCCTGGCGGCTCGCGGTGTCTGCAAAATACATCGAAACGATGCTTCCAATCAGCAGGCTGGCAGCCACGGTGAGCAGCAAGACGGAAACGAGTGGGTTGCGGCGACATGCCCGCCAGCCACGCTCGATGGAATTGATGGGGCGTGCCTTGACCGGCTTCCCCGCGACGAATCGTCCAAGGTCCTTTGCGAGAAGTTCCGCTGTTCCGTATCTCTTGTGAGCTTCCTTTTCCAGGCATTTCAGACAGATCGTCTCAAGGTCCCGAGGCACGCTGGGGTTCAAGATGCGTGGTGAAACCGGTTCTCGCTGCAGGACCTGCAGAATAGTGTCGGCGATTGACTCCCCCACGAACGGAGCTCGACTTGTCAGCAAAGCGTAAAGCACAGCGCCTAGGGCGTAGATATCGGCGGGCGGGCCAATAAGCCCGGTTTTTCCGGAGGCCTGTTCTGGCGACATGTAGCCGGCAGTTCCAAGAATCTGTCCTGTTTCGGTCATCGTGACGCCCTGCGTTTCGTCGTCCACTCGCAGTCGTTTGGCGAGACCAAAGTCCGTAATTCGTGGGGCTCCTTTAGCTCCAAGCAGAATATTGGCCGGCTTCAGATCACGATGAATAATCCCCTGCTGGTGTGCGTAGTGCATCGATTCCGCGAGTCGCCTGACAAGCTTTGCGGCACGCTTTGATGCGACCGGCTCATCTCGATGCAGTCGGGACAGACTACCGCCTTCGACGTAGTCCATGGTGTAGAAATGCTGTCCATTATGGATTCCCACTTCATGAACCGCAACGATCCCCGGGTGCGACAGCTTCGCTGCTGCTTTGGCTTCTGCCTCAAATCGCTGCACATCCTGCGAGTTTGCCAGAGCTCCGGATCGAATCATCTTCAGCGCCACGATCCGCTTCAGCTTTGTTTGTCGGGCTTTGTAGACAACTCCCATGCCTCCCGCCCCAAGTTCCTCCAGAATTTCATACTCGCCGAAATAGCGGACGACGAAGCCCACAGCGGCCTTCGATCGAGGCGACGCATTCGGTGTAATCGTCGGCTCGAGTGCGGGATCGTGCGGATTTGAGCGATCCGGGCCATGCAGCATCAGGACGTCCGCGAAGAATTCTGCCAGTTCCTTCGCGAACTCCGGATGCTGAGTAATGAACTCAGTGTGATCAGGAGCCTTCCCCGCTGCTTCAGCGCGATAGTATTCGGCGATGAGAACGTCGAGCTGCTGCTCATGTTGATCATCACTATTTTCAGAATCTGGCATTGTTTGGTCTCGTGGCTCAAACCATCGCGGGTGTTTATTCTGCTCTCAACATGTGAAATTTCGGGTTTCACTCCTGCATAAACAGGATTTCAGATTGCTAATTTCCGTACGATAAGAACGACATCTCAACAAACCTGCTTCGCGTGTCGGAGATTCGCTTGTAGTTCCGGCTTTAGCCGGAAAACTGGCTGAATGTTCATGATTTGGCAAGCTGAATTTCCGCCTAAAGGCGGGACTACGAACAAAGTGGGTCAGTCGAACTACGAAAAAAAACATCACTTCGCTTTCTTGCGGGCCTTGTATAAATCGATTTCCGCTTTCATGCGAGCGGCTGTGGCGATGAGTAGGTCTTCCGGTCCAACCCTGCCATCCCCAGCAAACCCACCACCACGACCACCACTTTCCACAATCTCTCTGAAAATCCTCTCCACTTCAGTCTGAGCTTCGAGCATCTTTCGTTCAGGTCGCGAGGGGTGTAGAACCCCGTTGGGGTTCGGGCCGTTCTCGATTGCGTGACCTGGGGTGCGCCGCAATGCGGCGACCCCAGGCTGTGTTGTGAAACCTGTACCGGGTTAAGTCACTGAATTTCCCACGGCGTTATTTTCTGCTGCGCACTTCATTTGTCGTTGAACCATTGTTACTCCACTTCACTTAAATGATCCCGCAATTTCCTCAGTCCTCGCCGCAGCAATCCGGCCACGGCTTCCTCAGTCCGGCCGAGGTGTTGAGCGATCTCCGCCACGGACCAGTTGTGAAAATGTTTCAGAACCACGGCCGACCGTTCATTGTCGAGAAGTTTCAGCAAGGCTTCGGCCAGTTGTTCCGATCGTTCCTGCTTCATCAGCTTCATGCTGGGTGATGTCTGATCCGCAACCAGCTGGCGATGCAGAAGAGCGGAAGACTGTTCCAACTGATCCTGCAGAGAAACTTCAAGTCCGGCGGCGCGTTTGTCTCGACCGTAATGTTTCGCCACGGTGAGCAGGTTGTGGGTCAGAATCGTCTTCAGCCAGGCTCGGAGCTCTGCCTCCGTCTTGCCCCGAAAGCCAGCGAAGTCGCGGTGAGCCTCCAGCATTGTCTGCTGGACGATGTCGGACGCATCTTCTTTAACCTTGAGCCGCGGATTCAACTGCAGGTCGGCAAGCAGCTTCAGATAGCTGCGGTACTGCTCAAGGTCTGGAGCAGCGTTGTCTTCGGTACTGACTTGCATGTCCGTCTGCTGCTCCCGGAATAAATCATACACGGAGGGCTGACGCCCTGCCGCTCGCCATTGGGGAGGCGCGCTCAAAGCCCGTGTGAAGGTCACTGTTACGTCAGGCGACGTCCCGGAACGAATCGGGCGCGGAATTTTTCAAATTTGTGCTCTTGCTGAAATCTTTAAAAAAATCACAAAAACGCGAGAGTTGCGGCGGTTGAGCTGCCACTGGCTGTTGCCCCAGGAAAGAGTGGACTCACGCCCCCAACTTTCCTGGAGACAATCATGTTAGCCTGCTTCCGATTCAATCGCCAAACGACTTTGACAATTCTGACCGTCGCCCTGATGGCTCTGCTGCCTGTGCCGCAGGATGCATTCGCCGACGGCCCGCAGATTTCTACCGCAAATCTCTGGATGGCGATCGAGTTTTCAGTTCAGACCACGCAAGCTCAGATCCTTCACGACTCACAGCGTTCATTTGAGCGGGATCGCCCCACATTCGTGCTCACACACGGAATGGGCGGCACTGAGGCCGGTGATCGCTTTCATCAACTGGCTGACGCAATTTGTAATGCTGTCCCGGATTCCAATGTGTTGATGATCGACTGGTCAAAACAATCGTGGCGGACGAGGGGATACTTTCAGACTCCATCTCCCTGGGACGTGGCACAGAATATCGATCCTGTCGCAATGGAAGCTGTTGCGTTACTAAAGGCTCTGCAGGTCGATCCTGCTCAAACAACATTCATCGGGGAGAGTTTTGGAAACTGTGTGAATGCTCGAATTGCGGAAACACTCGGCGGACGAGGCCGAATTCTGGCATTCAATCCTCCTAATGATTTCGCCGGATACAAGACGCCCGATCTTCGATTCTGTTCGGACGTGGCGTGGTCCTTCCAGACATATTCCCTGTGTGACTGCCAAAGCCCCATTGCCGATGTGGGCTTTTTCCTCGAAACGCCGGCAAATGCGATGGCAAAAGATCAGCATGTCTTTGGAGTCACCTGGCTAATGGCTCGAGTGCAATCCGGCGATCTGACATGGTTGTTCCCTCAACTCATATTGCCAGAACCCGCGATTGAAGTCTTTGATGCCTTCGTAACGATCTCGGGAGATGTCCTGGACCTCGGCTTGCCACGCCATCCGTTCGTGACTGAGACCGAAAGTGAGTCCTCGGAGCCATTGATGGTTTCGTCGCACTCATTCGGGAATCGCTGAACCACAATGCTTCAGCCCTGTCCTTGCGACCGCTAGCGCCGTTCGAGTGAAGGACGTTCATCGCCGGATATTTGCGTCCCGAACCTTGCCATCTCCACAAATCCAGCCCAGTTCTTTATGCTCAACGAGCCAGCCTGGATGCAGCCACCACTCTGCCCAACATAGTACGCAAATAAACTTCGTGAATAACGACTGCGTTCCCAGTCGCCGCTCAACGAACGGAATACGCATCGACGAGATCTGCGTTCAGCTTTTGCCTCAGAGTTCGCCAGTCCTTGCCCAAACGTGTGGCCGCCCGGCCGTAATGCTGGCCCTCTGCGGCGTAGATCATGGAGACGTAGTGCTCAATGAGTTCGTCCAGGCTGAAGCGGCCCTCTTCCACTCCGCGAGCAAGGCTATCATGCACAGATGCGCCGACGGCGATGGGAATTTTTCTGACTGGCGTATAGGATTTCCGGATCATGACGTTGCGAACACATTGTTCCAGTTCGCGGATGTTGCCAGGCCATGCATAGTTCGGCCCCATCTGGACGGCGATCCAGTCGACTGCTTCCTCCGCCAGCGCTTTCGATTCCTCCGGCAGGTCGACGAGCACTCGCCGAGCGATGAATTCAGCGAGGCAGAGTAAATCGTCAGGACAATCGGCAATCTGTTCACACAGAGTGGGAGTTTGAATCATGTCCGCGCACAGGCGGTAGTACAGATCTTCGCGGAATCTGCCAGCCGCCATCTCTTGCGACAAATCGCGATTTGTCGCGACGACGAACTTGCCAGCAAACTTTCGCTCTTCCGTGTCGCCCACTCGTGAAAAGGTGCCGGACTGCAGAACTCGCAGCAATTTTACCTGAATGGAAAGATCCAGTTCACCGATCTCATCCAGAAACACGGTTCCTTGTTCGCCCGCCACTTCCAGCCATCCTTCACGATCGCCAACGGCCCCGCTGAACGCTCCCTTCCTGTGGCCGAACAGCTCCGACTCAATCAATGTGGGCGAGAGTGCCGAAAGGTTGACGGAATGCAGCGACGAATTCGCATCGACTTTAAAGCGTGAGGTGGTCTCATCAAATTCAATGTATCTCGACATCCCAATCGCCCGAGCGACCAGTTCCTTACCGGTTCCTGAGCTTCCAGTGATCAGTGTCGGAATACTTCCCATCGCCTTGTAAACGGCTCGCGTGTATCGACCCATGTCATGAGTGAAAATCGATTCCCACACAGCGGCACGCAGGTGAGCAATCGGCATCGAGCGTCCGATGATGAACGCAAAGATATGATTGAAGGCACGCTGGATCTGAAAGAACACGGCAAAGCTGTGGCCCGCTTTAAAATGTTTGGGAAGCGGATGTCCGGGAAGTTGCAGATAAGAGTTAAAGTCCTTTTGAAAATCCTTCCATGCCGCAGAGCTCTGTGCAGTCTTGGCGCGGTCTGCAGGCGTCGTTGCGACGGTGTCCAGATAAGACATGTGGCGGTTGTAGAGCAGATACAGCGCCATGTTGTGATAGATGCGGAGTTCTCGATCTGTGGGAGTCGTGCCACTCAGCAACCGTGAACGCATCCTCTCCGACAAAACCTCTGCGCGCTCTCGCAGTGCCGTAAAGTTTGGGAAGATTGTCGCCAGATCTGCATCAGGCGGAAGATTGATCACCGGATCAGCACAGCAAAAGTCGCCGCCAAGAGCCGCGCGTTCCAGTGCCAGTCGCTCGGGCAGAAACGGATTGCAGTACCCGATCTGACCAATCGCTTCCGCGACCTGCAGATCCCGATTCGAAAGGATGGCCATGAGTTTTCTCGATTCCAAAGAGGTGGGTCCGTCATTCCCGCGCAGGCGGAGTGTTGATTCCGTCGCCTCCCGAACAATTTCGTTTACCGCCCAGCCGCAGGCGCCGGCTTTCATCCTGGCCGGCGCCTACGGCTGGGCGGTAAACAGTGGAGACCAACCCATCCGGAGGCGGGAATGACGGGTAACTGCGGTTCAATAACCTGAAGCCCCGATTGTGTGCTGCGAAGGCGTACTACAAGTCTTGCACATGAAACTACAAATTATGAATGTTGCCTGCAACCGATCGACGGCCGTGTTCCGGCAAGAAAAATAGCATATCTCGTTTCATAGAAGTCACTTACGGTAAACCATCAGTCTCCGGCATGCAGATCGCAATGCTGATTTTTGAGTCAGCCGTTCATCAATTCCAACGAGGAGACCTGAAATGCTTCTGCAACCTGAATACACTGCCGGTGTCGTGTTCGATACGCGATCGTGCGACATTCAAACACGAAACCTGAATGAGCTTTTGCACCATCGAATGAGCAAGCCGCAGCGTCATCGCCTGCTGCACGGCTTTCCGCTGGCAGCCGCTATGCCATTTGTCAGCGACGATGTCCGAAAGTTGAGTGATGCCAATGACGAAAGGTTTTCACCCAGGCATCATCTCGATCGTGAATTGCTGGTCGGTGTCCTGCCACACTCGTTCTGCAATCCCAAAATCGCAGGTTGTGGCTTTTGTACTTTCCCACATGAGGATTTCAGTTCACTGAAGGCAGCTGCGGTTGTCAACGGAGTGATCCGAGAGATCGAATCCCGCACGACATCGGCTCCACACCTGATGGGGAGATCAATCGATGGTTTGTATTTCGGCGGAGGGACCGCGAATCTGACGCCAGCCGTACCGTTTCGGAGTCTGTGTCGCAAGCTCAATGAAGTCTTTGACCTTACACAGGCTGAAGTCACGCTGGAAGGTGTGCCTGCATATTTCCTGAACCGTAAACCATTGCTGCTCGACATATTGCCACAAGAACTGGCAGCGCGTCATTTTCGAATCAGCATGGGCGTGCAGACATTCTCACGAAGCCGTCTGGAACAGATGGGCCGCCTGGCCTTCGGCGGACCTGAGGTATTTGCCGAGGTTGTCGCAAATGCTCATGCTCGCGGAATGACGGTTTCAGCGGATCTCCTGTTCAATCTGCCGGGCCAGTCGCTGTCGGAAATGAAGGCAGACGTTTCTCACGCCGTGAATCTCGGGCTGGATCAGATCTGCCTTTATCATCTGGTCCTGTTCCGTGGCATGGCAGCGCCGTGGGCTCGGGACACGCAGTTGCTGGCGTCGCTGCCTAAGAATGAAGTAGCGGCAGAGAACTGGGTAGAACTTCGTAAGCATCTTTTGGCAGAGGGTTATCGCCAGACAACGCTCACCAATTTCGAGCGAAGTGACCTGCGCGACGACTCGCGACAATATGTGTATGAATTGAAGAGCTTTCAGCCAGACCGCTTCGACATGCTGGGTTTCGGACCGTCGGGAATCTCGTACACGGAGAACACACGGCAATCAGCTGCCCTGAAGACGATGAATCCAGAAAACGCAGTTGAATACCTGCAGGCGGTGCAGCGCGGTGGAACGGTTTGGAACCGCTGCTACGAGTTCGCATCAAGCGATCTCAGACTGCTGCACGCCACGCGACAACTGTCAGCACTGAGGATTGACCGTCGACGGTACCAGAAGGCCCTCGGGAGCGACGTCTGCAAGGACTACGCTGAGGAATTGGAAACTCTGGAGCGAGAAGGATTACTGGATGTGACCGATGCAGCGGTGTCGCTCACAACACGCGGCATGTTCTACGCAGACTCCGTCGCCGCAGTGCTCGCTCATCGCCAATTGGGGCGAGGACGCGACACCCTCTCTTCTCATCGCGTGCATGCGAACGACAACAGCGGCGGCCATATGTGAGCGGAGGGTGTGCAGTGTTTCAGTGGAAGAGGCCATGAATTTCCTTTCAGTTCCCTTAAGAAATAAGCGAGGCGACACATGATCGATGAATACTGCGAGCGGCATGGCTCGGGACCTTTCGAAGAGCCTTTCAACACCATCAGCAATATCGTGTTCATTTGGGCGGCCGTTGAGGCGTGGAACCTGGCGGGCCGTCACAGGGTTCGCACATCTGAGATGCGTCTATTGATTTTCCTCGCAGCAACCGTTGGTATCGGAAGCGCGATCTGGCACGTGTTTGCTACTCCGTGGGCTAAGCTCATGGACTTGATACCAATTCTTTTGTTTCAATTGTGTTTTCTTTGGCTATACCTGCGGAGATGTGCGGAAACGAAAGCTGTTGTTGCCACCGGTTTGGTGTGCGGATACCTCGTGATCAGCATCCTGATGTTACAGGTTCCGCCATACCTGAATGGTTCAATCCTGTACGCTCCGACGATGCTGGTGCTTCTGTGCCTTGCAGTGTATCACTACATCGCACGTCAACCTGATCGCGGCTTGCTGGGACTCGTCGCGATCCTCTTCTCCGCAGCAATTACCTTTCGGTCGCTTGATTCAATCGCGTGTGCCTGGGTGCCCTTCGGCACGCATTTTCTCTGGCACGTCTTCAACGGTGCCCTGATCTATTGCGCCATGCGGGCGATCATTCGGAAACAGGCGAGTCAATCGACTGCTGCATGATTGTCCTGAGGAAATCATCGCTGTTCTCAGGGGTTCTGAGTCCTTACTGGGTGGAGAAGTGAGATGTTGCGAATCGCACCTGAAGAATACCGATGGACCTTGGCTCGCTTGTCATTCGTAAATGGAAGCCATTGACTCGGGGCAAAGGCTGGATGGTGCGTCGAGCATTGGGGCTCCCCCACAAAATGCTTCTGAAGAATTGATGCAACTGATGGAAAGAGCTTCTTGTCTGGTGACGAGACACGGGATTTGCGATTCACAAAGAACTGCAGGAGATTGCACATGAAACTGCGTCAATGGTGTTCGTGCTGCATCGCGGCCGGAATCACAATGTTTCTGGTTGGAGTTGTTTTTTACGTTCTTGTTCCATTCATTGCCCCCGGCATACAGCCACAGTACAAAAATCTTGCACTGTTCCGCGACTGGGAGGGGTGGACCTCGACGTACCTGAAGATCCACCCTTTCCTCTACGGACCTGTCTTCGCAGCTGTCTTCCTCAAACTGCGACAAGAGACCAGTTTCCCAGCCGGCATCAAAGGTGGGCTTATTTACGGGGCCGGGGTATTCTGTGTGGGAAGTCTGCCCGTCTTTCTGTTGACGTTTGCCTCGTTTCAGGTGTCGGTAGAGATCATGCTGAGCTGGATTGTACAAAACCTTTGTCAGTATCTGGCAGCTGGAGTCGCCATCGGAGCAGTCGCCGATGCCTGTTTTATCGTGCCAGGCAGCGGCGATTGAGATTGTTGTTCGCCAGAATTGCCAAGGGGCAGCAGCAGTGAATAAGTCGACAGTATTCTCCCCGGATTATGCGACGGCGCGATTGCGGTTTCGTCAGGCCGCGAATCGCCTCGGATGGACGTCGGAGCCTCACGCGATCGGTCGCCTGGGACCAAACGGTGAAGACCTGACGATTGATGTCGCATGGTCGGAAAATGGACACCCGTCAGTCAGGCCATTGATGGATTTAACCAGTCATGAACCACAGTGCTTCAGCCATGTCATCGCCTGTCAAGAGACCCTCGTGACGGCGTGAATCATGCAGAGAATTCCCAGACCGTGGACAGTCCCGTAGCCCTGGATGGCGTTTCACTGCTACAATCGACGGGGTGCGATGGGCGGTGATTTGGGCGGCAAGTCAAGCACGGCCTTGCCGCACGCGATTGGGTCTATGAATCCCGCGTTGGAGACACGGGGCACATTGGGCAAATCAGGCACGGGCTCGTCGTAAACCATCCGGAATGACTGTCCGCGACTCAAAGAATTTTCTTTCATGCGACTTCCAGATGCTTCACTCCGACGAACGCCGTTACGCTTCAATATCACGCCGATGATTGATGTCGTGTTTCTGTTGATCATTTTCTTTCTCGTCGCCAGTTACTTTATTCGTAGTGAACAGTCGCGGGAAGTGGATCTGCCAGTTGCGTCCAAAGGCCAGTCGGATGAAATCTCATCACCGCACCGGCTGACGATCACGATCGAACCAGACGGCCACATGTCAGTCGGCGGAGTCCAGATGTCTGAGAAGCAGATCCTCAGGCGAATTGAAGAGCTGAATACGGCTGAGCCTTCTGGCGGGAAGCCACCGGAAATTCGCATTCGTTCCGACCGCAACGCTAAGTTCGGCTCGATCCGAACGTTGATCGAACATTGTGCCGCACACAATATTCGCAGTATCCGCTTTGCTGTCACCTTGCCGCAGGGTTAATTGGGTAATCGGAAAGATCCAGGTATCAATGAAAATTCCATCCCGACGTAACCGAAATAGTTCAATCGACGGCGACACCATGACGCCGATGATCGACGTCGTGTTTTTGCTGCTGGTGTTCTTCATTTGCGCATCCGTCGGCAGCACGGCGGACAAATTGCTGCCTGCAGAATTGAACGGGAACAGCACGTCGTCCATCGAGGCCGTGGCCTCGGTGGAACCGAAAGAATGGGAACATCCGCCGGTGCAGATTCGCATCGAACCGTCAGCTGCAGGAAACAACCCGATCGCCGTTTTTCTGGACGAACAACCACTGCCGGGGATCGAAGTGCTGTCCCGGCGACTCACCCTGCTTGGCAGCGCTGACCCATCGATTCGCATTATTCTGAACGTGAACGACGATGTCGAAGTGCAGCAGTTTATTCTGATCTACGACCTGTGTCAGAAACTGAAGTTCGAGCATGTGTCGTTCGCAGTCCGCGGCAAGTAGTAGAGCTTCATATTTATCTGTGTTTATCTGTGTTTATCTGTGGCAACTCTGCGTTTGTATTCTGTGGCGTTTTACATCATCAAAATGCCACAGACGGACACGGATGAACACAGATCAAAATACGGGTGTGCGCGGCATGACCGCGTGGAAGACAGCGTCAGGTTTCGCTAAAAAATCGGGCCCGGCATCCAGGGGCAGAATTCTTCGTCACCGATGCCCTGCTGTTCGCTGAGCGTCTTTTCGCCACTGGCGGTGGCGATGATTTTTTCGAAAATCTCCTCGCCGACAGATTCCACACTCGCACCTTCCAGAATTGTGCCGGCGTTGAGATCCATATCGTCGCGCATACGATGGTACATCGGCGAATTGGTGGCGACTTTGATCGTGGGAGCCGGCTTGCATCCGAAGCAACTTCCTCGTCCCGTGGTGAACACCACCAGTTGACATCCGCCAGCGACAAGTCCGGTCACTGAGATCGGGTCATAGCCCGGCGTGTCCATAAACGTGAAGCCGCGTTCTGTGATCGGTTCAGCAAACTGATAGACGGCTCGCAGCGGTGCGGTACCGCCTTTGGCGACCGCCCCCAGCGACTTTTCGATAATCGTGGTGAGACCACCCTGTTTGTTTCCGTACGACGGATTATTATCAATCGAAGCGTTGTTCTTTTTCGCGTACTCCTCCCACCAGCGGATCCTGTCCAGCAGCCGATCGGCGACGGCGCGACTTAGGGAGCGGCGTGTCAGCAATTGTTCGGCTCCGTAGACTTCGGGCGTTTCCGCAAGCACCGATCCGCCGCCATAAGCGACCAGCAGATCACTGGCATACCCCAGAGCGGGATTTGCTGTGATGCCGCTGGCGCCGTCGCTGCCTCCACATTGCAGGCCCAATGTCAGTTCAGAAATCGATATCGGTTCGCGTCGTGCGGCATCGGCATGCACCATCAGCTCCCGCATCACTCCGACGGCTTTGTCCACCGTCTTGCGGACACCGCCGACCTCCTGAATGTTCAGCACCATCGGCAGCGCATCATCGGGCTCACGCCGCATCGTGCCGCCGAGTTGCACCAGTCCCTGTGATTCCTGGAGGTGCCCGGCCTGAGCGGTCTCACAACCAAGGCCCAGCACAAGGCAGGCGGCGATGTTGGGATGCCGCGCAAATCCGGCGAGCGTGCGATTCAGCAGCAGATGATCTTCGCCGTTATAGGCAAAGGCACAGCCGCTCTTGTGGACGACGGGAATGACGCCATCAATGTGTCCGTATCGGCTGAGATCGGTTTTCGCCAATTCCTGAGCCACGTATCGCGCCGTTGTGGCCGAACAGTTCACCGTGCTGATCAAAGCAATATAGTTGCGAGTTCCGGCGCGGCCATCCTTACGCCGGAATCCCATAAACGTGCGGCTGTCTGCAGGTTTCGGAAACTGCACAATGTCGGTGCAGAATTCATATCCGGTCTTTTCACGTGCGATACTGACATTATGCACATGAACCCACTGGCCGCTGGAAATCCCAGTGCTGGCAGAACCGATCGGCTGTCCAAACTTGCGGATAACTTCACCTTCCCGAAGGTTATCGACTGCCACCTTATGATTCGCGGGAACGTCCTCCGCAATCTGCACCGTCTTTCCCGCCACGGTCAGAATTTCCCCGGCCTGAAGTGCGCGCCGGGCGACTGCCACATTATCGGATGAATGCAGCAGCAGCAGTGGTTCCAGAACGGTCACGGGATTTCCTTCAAAGGTGGAGACGATTTCTCAGAAGAGTGGAGGTTTTTTGAGTACGGACGATACCAGCCCGATGCACGAAATGTAACTGCGTTGCTACTTTGCAGAATCTGACCAATGACTGGCTGTTACGGAATTTCCCGCTCGCGTTTATGTCCCAATCTCTGTGTTCAGTGTAACAATTCTGACTCGACACTTCCCGAAGCGTAGTCCGCGATGCAACTTTTGAGCAAGTCACTCAACGGCTGCAATTGAGTCTCATACCTCGTCCAGCGGCCTCGGGAGGACTGATACAGCGGTTGTCGCACCTGAACGACGCTGGCCGTGTGGACGGTGCGTTGATTGCGATAAAATCTGAGGCAGTCACCAGACGCGACAATGACAACCAGACTGATGGCTGATCCGGATTCATCCGGAGACTTTCTTCGAACGACTTCACGCATCCGGCAAGATCCCCGATCGACTGCAGCACCGTTCCGATTTCCTGCGCCACCAAAGCCCGATTGAAACCGCCCGCCCGGGCAGTCTGCAGAGCCGTGAAAGCAGCCTCCGCCTGTCCTGGTTTTGCATGGGCACGTCCCTTTTGGAAATGCGCTGCGGTCATTGCTTCGCTGATCTCAATCGCCTGATCTGCAGCTGCCAGCGCGGGCCACCATTGACCAGGGGTCATGTAAATTGCCGCGAGATTGGACCAGTACTCCGCATTCGTCGCATTCAGATCAATCGCCCGCCTGATGTAGTCGATTCGCAGCGTGTACGGCCGGAAATGCGTCCGGCGAGCGGAGTGGCGTGAGCCCTTCGGTACCTTGCTTTGTGTACCGGCAAGCTGACGCATGCCGCTCGCCAATTCTCTCCTTCATGACCGCGTGGAGTATAACATGCGTATGATTTTCATTTTCCGTCGTCGCACAATACGATTCTTTGTTGCGATATGAAAGCGGACGCAGCGGATCGCTGTGCTGCAACCTGTGATTTCAAAGAGACGTGACGTGACAATGCCGGTGTCAGATTCTGTTGTTCTCGGTTCACGATCACCCCAACGGCGTGACTTGCTGGCGTCGATTGCAGGTGCGTCGGCGGTGCAGATCATGCCCCCGCTATCTTCGGTGGAAGCGAATTTTCATGACGTGTATGACGATGCAGGCTTCGAGCGTCGGTTGCTGGAGATCGTGCATGACAAGTATGACGATGTCCGTCGCCAGGTGGCGACCTCAGTGGAATTTTCGGGCGAACAGAAGCTGCATTCTCCATTCATCATCGTCGCCGATACGATTGTCATCGGAACAGATGCTCAGCAGCACAAACGAGTGCTCGGACAGCCGGAACCCGACAAATGGCAGTCGGAAGTGCGACATTGGATGCGTCACTGGCTGGCTGGAAGGACGCACGAGGTCTGGACGGGCGTGATTGTCGCGCGGGATGACGACGTGCGTGAGTTTATCGTAAAATCCAGCGTGACGTTTTGTGATGTTTCGGACGCGATGCTTGAATGGTATGTTTCTACGAATGAATCTGTGGGCAAGGCAGGAGGATATGCCATCCAGGCAAATGCGGCGGCGTTTGTTTCGCAGTTTACCGGCAGCCTGACGAATATCATCGGCTTACCGTTGATGGAAGTGATCGACGCACTGCAGGCAATGGGCTGGCAATTACCGGTTCACGAAGTGAAGGACTAAGTCGTGCCTCAGGAGACGCCCATCAATTCGTACGCAGCGAACCAGATGCCGGGTAGTGGGGCGACGGGGGCGGCGGTGTACCGGAGGGCTGACGCCGCTCCGCTCGCCGGGGTATTGGACGCCGAACCGATTGTGATTGGTGGACGTACACTGCCGACGCGGTTTTTTCTGGCTCCGCTGGCAGGCTACACGCACCTGGCGTTTCGGCTGGTGCTGCGCGGCATTGGCGGACTGGGACTGGCGACGACGGACCTGGTTCTGGCGTCAATGCTATGGTCAGAACGCCGCAAATCACTGGACCTCGTGGAAACATGTCCGGACGATCGGCCATTGTCAGTCCAGATTTTCAGTGGCGAAACGCGCGACCTGGTGAAGGCGGCCATCTGGCTACAGGAACACGGCTATGAAGGCATCGACATCAACATGGGTTGCCCGATGGCGAAGGTCAATAGTTCCGGCGGCGGGGCACGGCTGATGTGCAATGTCCAGGGCGCCGTCAGCATGGTTTCCCGCGTGATCGATGCCGTCAGGCTTCCGGTGACCGTCAAGATGCGACTCGGCTGGGACGCCAGCATGATCACGGCACCGGAACTTGCTGTCGCGCTCGAAGAAATCGGTGTGGCGGCAGTGACCGTCCATGGGCGAACTCGATCGCAGGGGTTTCACGGCACTGTGGATCGGGAAGGAATTCGGCAGACAGTCGCTGCTGTGCGCTCAATGCCGATCATCGCCAACGGTGACGTGAGAACGCCGGATGACGCATTCTCCATGATTCGCGAAACCGGCTGCGCAGCAGTCGCGATCGGACGCGGAGCGATGCTGGACCCGTGGATCTTCCGCCGAATTCAAAGATTGGCAAATGGCGAGACGGATGTGTTTGAACCGACGGTTGATGAACAGATCGGATTCCTGTCCAATCATTTCTCACTCATGGCCCGGCAGTATGATGACTTTGCGTGCCTGATGTTTCGCAAGTTTGCGGCGTGGTACGGATCACGTCTGGGAATTCCGGAAGACCTCGAAGACCGCCTGCGACGTTTCGAATCGTTTGCCGAATTTGACGAAATCCTCAACCAGTTCCGCTTGCGCCACGGCGAACGAAGGTGTTCAGTACCGACGGCTCTTGTCAAGACACCCAACGGCCCGGTTGAGCATTGGTAGGGCTTTGAAAAATGGGTCAGGAACCAATAGTGCAGAGCGCCCTCTGCGCCATTTGGCTATTGGTTCCTGGTATCTCAATTCAGATGAAATCAGTTTTGGGCTGCAAGAGACGCTGGCCCCCAACTACTCTGGCAAGACATCCTCCACTGCTTTTTCACGCCTTCCGCAAAAAATGAGTTCAAAATTGCACTATTTTGAATCTGTGACTTGATCCAGTTTAAGACCGTCGCTGCCCCCTATTCTAAGCCGTCCGAAAAGAGGACAGATCGTTTCCGGCCTTTGGAAACCCGGGAGTTTTGTGGGGCTGGGTGGAAAGCACGGGGTTGACAAAAGATTCACTGTCTGGCTATCAAACGCACAAATCGGGCGGGAGTTTCCCGCAAACACCACAAGATACAGGACTTACACGGGGTTGCAGGTCATGATTCTGACATATGAAGCAGGCAAAGTTACAGAATACGAAGCCACGGTTTTCGGCATCAGCAGTTTTGTTGATGCCTCAGATTTGGCAGTGAGTCCTTGCCTGCGTGGCGACGAGGATGAAGATTTCGACGAGGATTTCGGCGACGCTGACGCGGATGATGACGACGATGACGAAGAGGAATTTGAAGACGAAGTCGAAGACGATTTCGAAGACGATGACGACTTTGAAGACGACGACTTCGACGATGACGATGATTTCGAAGACGATGACGACGATGAAGAAGAAGAGGAAATGGACGAAGAACTCTGATCGACTTCGGGGCTGAGTTTCCGCAACTCGTTGATTTACCCACAGGCAGGTCAGTTGAAGTAGACTGCGCCAAACCATAGCCTTCAGGGCACTCCGTCGTCGGAGTGCCCTTTTTTATGGTTCCGGGATCAGGAGTCCTGCGGATGGACGGGTTGTGGGATGAGATTCAGGAAGCTCGGACATGGCTGGCTGGCCGCTGGTCGGCGACTCCGCGCGCGGGTTTGATCCTCGGCACAGGCCTCGGCGGGCTGGCGGCGAAGATCAAGACCGATGTGGCGATTTCGTATGCTGAGATTCCTCACTTCCCGCATTCCACGGCACCGTCTCATGCGGGCAAGTTGCTTTGCGGAACACTGGAGGGTGTTCCCGTGATGGCCATGGAGGGACGCTTTCACTACTACGAAGGCTACTCACTGCGACAGGTGACGTTTCCGATTCGCGTGATGAAGGCCATGGGAGCGGACACACTGATTCTGACCAGTGCCGTGGGAGGCATGAATCCGCAGTACAGTCTGGCGGATATTGTGATTCTGGAGGATCACATCAATCTGATGCCTGACAATCCGTTGCGAGGCATCAACGACGACCGCCTCGGGCCTCGATTCCCCGATATGAGCCAGCCCTGGGATCGGCTGCTCATTGAGAAGGCACGCAGGATTGCACTGGAGCTTGGGATCTCAGCTCACAAAGGCGTGCTCGTTGCCGTTCCCGGCCCGAATCTGGAGACAAGGGCTGAGTACCGTATGCTGCGGCTGATGGGGGCCGACATTGTCGGAATGTCCACAGTACCGGAATGCATCGCGGCGACTCATGCGGGCCTGAGAACCGTCGGCTTTTCGATCGTGACCGACATGTGCCTGCCTGACGCATTGGAACCAGCTGACATCACCAGGATTCTGAAAGTTGCGGCCCAAGGCGGTGAGCAGTTGGAGCGCCTGTTGGTCGAATTCTTCAGACGGCTGGATCAGCCTGCGTAAATGAAACACTTCCTTCGGCAATTTCTGCAGTAGAGTCTCATGAGGCACCGCCGGTCCCCGCCGTGAGATTCCGATGCGGTGCCAAATCCGCCGAAAGTCAATAATCGGCATCGCACACTTTTTCGCCGCGAGGCTTCCCGATCACATCGGCGTGTTGACCGCAACGGACGGAACTGAGACGCTGCCATGAATTGGCAGCGTTCAATGCGCACATCGCAATGCGATGAACGTGTGATACCTGTCGAAATCCTGTCCTCCCGCATCCTGTCTCTGCATCAGACAACGTCGGCGCTCGTCCGGTATCGTCTGAGCTCGCCTTGATATCTCCCTCTCTTCTGAGTTCCATCGCCCCGACGCCGTCATCCGCTGAACCAGTTCACCTGGCGGTTGACGCATCTTCGGCAGGAGTCTCTCCATGCTGTCCACAAAACATATTCGCATTTTTCTGCTCTTAACGGGCCTTGCCGGAATGTCGATTCCGGGCTGCGCGACGTCGTTCTTCGACACGGCAATGCTGAAGACTGCCGCTTTAAAACCGTCAATTATGGACGGGCATGTCACGGAAAATCGCGCGATTACGCAGTTCACAGATGCGTTGATCGAAGATAACGAAAAGGCCTTCCGCCGCAGCGTGTCCACACGATTCGAACAACGTGCAATGCGATCAGCCGATGCGTGGAAGGATCTGGAAATCATGAAGCTGCCGAAGGTCAAGCTGGAAATCGACGACAGCACGTCCGTTGATGAGAACACCTTTGAGACGATTGCCAAGGACGAAAAAGGCACGAAATACCAATTCAGGATTGCACGTGATACGGAAAAACGTCGCTGGGTCGTGGATGATGTGCTGATGCGTCAGCAGAAAAAAGGCACCAGCGCCACGAAGTCGGTTTCTGAAGTCATGGACCTGCTGCTGACCGTCCGGGAATTCCTGATCACATGGCAGAGCAATGATCGATCGGCCATTCTTCCGGCCCTCGCCACCAGCCTGCGCGAACCCCTGGAACAGATGCCGGAACCATGGCTGAATCGGGTCGTAGAACGCGTGTCGTCTGAATGCGAAAGCGAAATGGCACGAAGACCTGAAATCCAGATGAATGAATCTGATGCGCTCGTCAAAATGCCGTCAAAAAACGGTTATCTGTTGATGAAGGTCGCACGGGAAGACGACCACTGGCTGTTTTCCGACATTGAAGTGCGGCAACGAAAAACGGACGATCATCCCGGATCGGTGCTGCGGCAGGCCCGCGCTCTGAATACAGTTTCGCAGTTCCTCGCAGCGTACGCCAAAGAAGACAAAGTTGCTCTGAAGACACTCTGCGACGAAACCTATTACAGCACATCACTGGAAATAGGCGATCTGTCCATGATCAGCATGCCGTCTGCGGAACACGCTCCGGACGACTTTGAAATTCGTTCATTCTCCGGGCAGCTGACCATCATGGTGCCGGATAAGACTCAAATTGTGCAACTTGATCTCGCGACGCCAAAATCTGACGATCGTAAAGCGATCCAGAAACTTGCTGAAGGGTCTGTGGAAACATCGTTCGTAATCCGCGACATTACAATTTACGATCGCCAGACGCGAAAACAACAGAAACTGGAATCTGCGTTCACGGCGCCGATCCGAGCCATGTTATTCGTCTCCGCTCTGCATGATCAGAATCTGCCCATTCTGAAGCAGTTATCGACTAAAGAATTCTCGCACGGTACATGGGACCGCCTTGATCCGACACTTGTGTCGCATCTCCAGTTTTCCGAAGTTCCTGGCGGTGATTTGACGCTCCAGAAGACCGATGTGCGAGGCGATAAGACAGAAATGGAATTCATGTCTCAGGGCGGCCAGATCTGCAGCGTCATCATGCGCAGCGAAAACGGAACTCTGAACGTTGACGACATTCAGTATCCGAATGCTTCGGCGCAAGTCGCTTCGCTGAGGAATCATCTGCAATTGACGGTCCCGATCGTCGAACTTGCATCGGCCTGGCACAAGCACGACCTGCCAGGTGTCAAGCGAACCTGTTCCATGGATTTTAATCGACTCATCTGGGGAAATCTGAAAACTCTGCCAGGCGACTTCGACCGGCTTCCCGATATGTTGCTCGTTCCTGTTCAATCGACCGAGAGGCTGGCTGACTCACAGGCCGTGGTTGCTCTCGGACGTGACGGCGAACCACCGGTAACCGTCCGGCTGCTGAAAGAAAACAGTGCGTGGGTGATCGATGAAATCTCCGTGCGGCAGCCGGACGGAGTCGTGTTTAACATCCGACAGAATCTGCGACGCGATATCGCTCAGAGGTTCCTGGACAATCCGGACGGAGGAATCATGCAGGCCGTCAGTGAATCCACATCTGACGGTGATTCAGGCGTGGTGCATGCCCTGAGTGAATCTCAGGCACCCAGACGCGGAAATCTGACGCTGCCGTCGAGCGGCAAACCAAAGGCCCCATCGACCCGCACGACGCAGACAGCTATGATTCATCCCGGGATCGACATGACCCCAGCTCCAAAGCCACGTTCCGCACCAATGGACGGCATCCAGAGATTCGGCCCCGCGGCCAGCGCCGCTGCGTTACAGGATACTCCGCCGCACAGCAAAAGCGAGGTGGAAGAGATCGAAGAGGAGGTCATCTACTTCAACGGCGCACCGGAATCGAAATCGGCGGAAACTTCCCCAAGCCCGCTGGGCGACATCAGTCAGCATCCCATTGAGATTCCAGGCGAATGATGGCCCAGCGAGACATCGCAGATCCGCCGCTCGTCTCAGTCCAATGCAGCAATTCCTGTATCTCGGACATTCATGTCCGAGATATTGGCCATGCACCGTCGCATTATCCAACGACTGTCAAGGCACAATACACCTCACGCGGTTGAGGATGGCACAATCGTTTAACCGCGTGGGCAACGCCCCGCGCTTTGTATTTCAAAT
>CAZFDW010000044.1:1982-23338 GCA_964517865.1 uncultured Chitinophaga sp. | reverse complement strand
CGCATGAATACTTTTACTTGCCATGGGGAATCCCAGGATGTTCAGGGTTGTAATCCTGGAAAGCTGGCCGTGATTGCGCCCATGCTCGAACGAATCAAACTCAAAGAGATCATCAACCAGCACATCCCCGCCGATGAGCAGGCTGAGTTTGATCATGGGTCGATTCTCAGCCTCATGCTTGCCGCCAGACTCTACTCTCCCGTGGCGATGTCCAACATTCCTGAATGGGCGGAAAAGTCCGGAGCAGATATCTACTTCGGTATCCCGATCGAGAAGATGAACGACGATCGGCTCGGGAGGTCGCTCGAGGCCTTCTTCGATCAGCGGCACTCCATTCTCGGAGCCGTCGCTCTGCACGTCGCCGAAGAATTCGGAATCCCCTTGAGCGAACTCCATTACGACCCCACGCATGTGCTGTTCGAAGGCGCTTACACCGACGCTGTCGAGCGCGAAGGAGTCGTCGGTGACAATGGAATCCGCAGCAACCACACACTGGAACCTGCGCACATCACCAAGGGCAGAGGCACTGACGATGCGCCGCCGGGAGCCCGGATGATTCATATGGGACTGCTCAGCGCCATCGATGAGAAACTCGGGCCGCTTCCGTTGTTCGGTCATACGATAGACGGCAATCAAAACGGACGAACGGGCATTCACGAACAGACCGCGCTGATCCATGAATTTCTGAAGCTTAGCCACACGACAATGATCTCGGATCGCGGCACATTTTCCGTCGGCCACATGCTGCGGATGCACGACGTCGGGCATCGCATAATTTGTGCTGCGCCGTGGGACGATCTGAGTTCGCTGTTCAGCACGTACCGTGAAATGCTGGTGTGGAATCAGGCCTCGTATCTTTCGATCGAACAACACCGACGACGCGACCAAAGCAGCGGTTTGTCGCAGGAACACTATGAATTGGCTGCGGTCGATCATGTCTTTCATGACAGGACATCCGGTCGCAGCATCGACACGCGTGTCATGTTTGTCTTTAGCACGGCGGACCGCAAAGCGATTCATGTGCAGCGTGAAAAACAAATCGCGAAGATGAAAGCAGAACTGATTCAGATTGCGGCGAGCGTGTCTGTGGGCCGGCATGGAACGTATCATGCGGCGATCTCGAAACGCATCGCGCGTGTGTTCGGTTCGAAGGACGCCACAAAGTTTTCCCATTGGGCGTTGAAGCCGCTGACGCCCGATGAGAAGACCGCACTGCTGACTCCGCAAACTACGTCCGGGAGCAAGCCCGTTCGTGGCGGCAGCAAGGTGACGCATCGCTTCGAATGGTCGTTTGACGAAGCATTGATGACAGCCTCTGCTGAGGATGACGGTTACTCGGCGATGGTGACGACGGTGCCTAAGGCGGAGAAGAGCATTGATGAAATCTTCTCTCGTTACCGACTTCAGAATTATGTGGAGCATGCGAATCATCAGTTCAAGGGCCCGCTGGCGATTCGTCCGTTGTTTCTGCATTCACCGAAGCGTGTGGAGTCGCTGGTGTTTCTGATGATGATGGGATTGACGACCTACTTTTTGCTACAGCGTACGTACCGCCAGAACACACCGGAGGATGCTCCTCAAGTGGAAAAGAAGACGACGTCGGAGAAGATCCTGCGTACGTTTGAGACCTATACAGTTTTGGTTTACGACCACTCGCCGTTTCTCCGCGAAGTCTACACGACTCGGCTGACGCAGCGCCAGCGAGCCATCTTGAATCGTCTGAACTTTCCAAGTCCGTCGCAGACCCTGAAGCAAAGGCTGCCGCCACGACCGGATGGCTAAATTTATGAAATAACTCAAACCCCCGAAACACCCCACAAATCTCGCTCCGCATGGGAGTGCGGGAAATAAGGTTAAACAAATGTACCATCCTCAACCGCGCGGTAGAAGCTGGAGGCCAGGCTTCCTGCTTGTCCCTGACGAAAGCATCACTATGCACCTCGACAAAATTCTTTGGTGTCCCCGGATCCATGACATTCTGATCGTCACCGCTATCCTGATCCGTGCAATGTCGGCATCGTTGGCTCAGGACGCGAACACGGCAAGTCTTGAAACTGCCGATGTCGTCATCTACGGAGGCACGTCCGCCGGCATCGCGGCGGCGGTTCAGGTATCACGCATGGGGCATTCCGTCGTGCTTATTGAACCGGGAAAGCATATTGGCGGACTGACATCGGGAGGTCTCGGATTTACCGACAGCGGCGACAAACGCGTGATTGGCGGGATTGCCCGTGAGTTCTATCAACGCATCCATAAACATTACGATACCCCCGCCGCATGGGTCTATGAAAAATCGATAGACTACAACCGCTATCGATCTGGTGAAGACGCCATGTGGACGTTTGAACCAAAAGTTGCCGAGTCGCTGTTTCACGAAATGTTGCTTGAAGCCAAAGTGCTGCTGATCATGGGAGAACGACTTGATCGTACATCCGGAGTCGAAAGCGATCGCGGTCAAATCATCTCAATCACGACAGAATCAGGACGTATTTTTCGTGGTAAACAGTTCATTGATGCGACTTACGAAGGCGACCTGATGGCCGCCGCAAAGGTTCGTTACACGGTCGGTCGAGAGGCAAATTCGCAATACGCCGAAACGCTGAACGGGAATCAGCCCAACGGCAATACTCATAATCATCGATTCGTCAGGAATGTCGATCCTTATGTGCAGCCGGGAAATCCCGCCAGCGGTCTTCTGCCAGGAATTGAAGCCACTGGCACCGGCGAAGAAGGTGTCGGCGACCATCGTGTGCAGGCGTATTGCTTTCGGATGTGCATGAGCAATGCCGCTGAGAACCGCATCCCGTTTCCAAGGCCGGAAAACTACGACGAAAGCCGTTACGAACTGCTGTTTCGCAATTTTGAAGCGGGCGATCTGCGGTTTCCGATGAAGCCCGACATGATGCCGAATGGAAAAACGGACACCAACAACAACTGTGCGTTTTCAACCGACTATATTGGTGGCAACTACGCATATCCGGATGCGGACTACGCAGCTCGAGAGGCCATTATTCGCGATCACGAGGACTATCAGAAAGGATTGATGTGGTCCCTGGCCAACCATCCGCGTGTACCGGAATCGATTCGGCGCGAGATGGCACAGTGGGGACTGCCAAAGGACGAATTTGTTGACAATGGCAACTGGCCGCATCAGCTGTACATTCGCGAAGCGCGTCGTATGGTGAGTGATTACGTAGTCTCAGAACTCGACTGTCGCCGCGTCCGGATTGCAGCAGACTCCGTAGGGCTGGGAAGCTACAACATGGATTCACACAATATTCGACGTTACGTGACGGCGGACGGATTTGTCCAGAACGAAGGCGATATACAGGTGTCTCCCGGTGGTCCGTACCTCATCAGCTATCGCGCGATTATTCCGGCTCGCGATCAGGTTGAGAACCTGTCTGTTCCGGTGTGTCTCTCATCCACACACATTGCCTACGGTTCGATTCGTATGGAGCCGGTCTTCATGGTTCTTGGTCAAAGCGCGGCGACGGCAGCGGTCCTGGCACTGGAATCCAATGTTGCGTTGCAGGCACTGCCCTTTACCATGCTGCGGGAACGGCTGTTGAAAGACGGGCAGGTACTCGATTTGCCACCCAATATGCAGAAGAAAATCTTGATTTCGAAGTCCAGTCTGCCGGGGCTGGTGCTGGACGATACCGATGCCAGACTTACCGGCGTATGGACGCACAGTTCATCCGCCGGAGGCTACGTCGGAACGGATTATGTTCACGATGGCCATACTGAGAAGGGCGAGAAGTCAGTCCAGTGGATTCTGAAAGCACCGAGTTCCGGCCAATTTGATCTGCGCTTCAGCTATTCGGCAAATCCCAATCGGGCGACGAACGTGCCGGTGCTGATCACATATGGCAGTAAAACAAAAACTGTCACCGTCAACCAACAGCAGACTCCGGAAATTGACGACCTGTTTCGATTCATCGGTGTGTTAGAACTGAAAGCCGACGAGACTGTCGAAGTACTCATTTCGAACAAAGACACAAACGGCCATGTGATCGCAGACGCCGTCCAATTGGTTGCCGTCCCACAAGATTAAGCCCCGCGGTCATGTGAATGTTGCTTGATTCCAGGAACCCCTAAGAAGTTGTCACCCGTCAAAAAGAAAACCCGGCATCCATGGGATGCCGGGTTCGGATCTTTTACCGCTGACAAATCGGTTTAGTACAGGTCTTCATCGCCGTGTCCGGCATGACCCTTCTTGTCGTCCTTTGGCTTTTCAGCGATCAGAGCATCGCTGGTCAGCAACAACGTTGAAACGCTGGCTGCGTTCTGCAGAGCGGCACGCGTGACCTTTGTGGGATCGATGACACCGGCCTTCACCAGGTCTTCGTACTTTTCGGTGGCAGCGTTGTAACCGTAGTTTCCTTCGCCCTCTGAAACCTTCTCACAGACCACACCGCCGTCAACACCTGCGTTGTCAGCGATCTGAGTCAGCGGTGCACGGCAGGCACGGACGATAATGTCGTAGCCGACCTTTTCGTCGTGTGTCAGCTTGCCGGGCTTCACAGCGCGGGAAGCTCGGAGTAACGCCACGCCACCACCAGGCAGGATACCTTCTTCGACAGCCGCACGAGTTGCATGCAGGGCGTCTTCAACGCGGGCCTTCTTTTCCTTCATTTCGCTCTCGGTCGCAGCACCGACATTAATCTGAGCCACGCCGCCAGCCAGTTTCGCGATACGTTCTTCCAGCTTTTCGCTGTCATAATCGCTGGTACTGTTGGCCAGTTCGCGTCGAATCTGTTCGATGCGCGCCTGGATATCAGACTTCTTTCCGCCACCTTCGACAATCGTGGTGTTGTCTTTGTCGATGACGATTTTGCGGGCCGATCCGAGGTCGGCCAGTTCGATGCTGTCCAGCTTGACGCCCAGGTCGTCGAAAATCGCCGTGCCACCAACCATGATGGCGATGTCCTGCAACATGGCTTTGCGCCGATCGCCGTAGCCTGGAGCTTTGACGGCCGCAATCTTAAAGGTCCCACGCAGCTTGTTGATCACCAGCGTTGCAAGTGCTTCGCCTTCAAGATCTTCAGCAATGATGACCAGCGGCTTGCCGGAGTTCACAACTTTCTCCAGCACGGGGACAAGGTCCTTAATGCTTGAGATCTTCTTTTCGTGAATCAGCACGTAAGCATCTTCGAGAACGCATTCCATGCTCTCTGAATCTGTCACGAAGTATGGCGACAGGTATCCGCGGTCGAACTGCAGACCTTCGACGACTTCGAAACTGGTCTCAAGGCTCTTACCTTCTTCGACTGTGATCACGCCATCCTTGCCGACTTGTTCCATGGCGTCTGCAAGAATCTGTCCGATGGCTGCGTCGCCGTTAGCCGCCACAGTGCCGACCTGAGCGATGGACTTCTTGGATCGGCAATCCTGAGCCATGGTGTGAAGCTGGGCGATGATGTCGGTCACAGCCTTTTCCATGCCGCGCTTCATGTCGAGAGGGCTGACCCCGGCCACAACGGCTTTCAGACCTTCATTGTAGATCGCTTCAGCCATCACAGTCGCAGTCGTGGTGCCGTCACCCGCAACATCACTTGTCTTGCTGGCCACTTCGCGAACCATGCGAGCACCCATGTCTTCGAACTTGTTAGGTAGTTCGATTTCACGGGCCACAGTCACGCCGTCTTTCGTGACAGTTGGCGAACCAAAACTCTTTTCAATGATCACGTTTCGACCGCGTGGCCCCAGCGTGACTTTTACGGCTCGGGCCAACTTCGTGACTCCACGACGCATAGCTTCCTGAGCTTCCTGATCAAAGGCAATCATCTTTGCCATGAAGTATTTCTCCCGTGTTTTTTTGAGATACTGGAATTTTCAACATGTAAATTAGGGGCAAGTCGCTGAATTCCGACCGCTCATCAATCGATTTGATGAACTCACGTCAAAATATCAACAATCACACAGTCGCTAAAATGTCGCTCTCGCGCATCAACAGGTATGTCTGATCTCCGACCGTAATTTCGTCGCCTGCGTACGAACTGAAGATGACGCGATCGCCTTCTTTGACGGTCAACGCGACCCTTTCACCCTTATCGTTGACGTAACCGTCCCCGATCGAAACAACTTCGCCACGTTGTGGTTTACCCTGAGCTGAATCCGGCAGCAGAATCCCGCCCGCTGTTTTTGCTTCAGCTTCGGCTCGCTTCAGTACTACGCGATCTCCCAATGGCACAATTCGGGTGCCGCTTGTGGAAGCCTTTTTCGCCATGACCTTCTCCTGACCTGTCAATCGCACTTCGATGAATGGAAACTTAATTCAGCAACTTGATTCAGCCGTTTCGACATGCTGCACCCCAAGCGGCCAGATTTGCAGTGATCAAACCTTAGGGAGCCGGAGAAAGCGAATAACGTGCCACGAGCTACACACAATCTGCAAGTTGTTTATTTGAAACAGGTTACGTACCACCGTCTGGTATGGCGATCAAGAGACTGGCCGTATCGACTCGTGCGAGTCTGCCGTTTTGACACCAAGCGGGCTCTCTTGCTCAGCAAACGTTGAGAGAATTGTTTCTCGGAGAAGAATTCAGACGGCTGGGCTGATTTTCCTGTTTCACTTCTGAATTCTGGGGCACTTCGTGTCACTTTGTGGCCTGCAGACCCTTGACGCGCAAACAACACATGAACGATGCGTTTCGATGCTTGAAGACATTGACGCAGATAGTGTCCAATTGTGTCATTCCAGCCCGCGCGCAGTAATTCGATGGAGTAAATTGTGCCACCTCGTTGTCGTCGGACATTCGGAAGACTATTCTTCCTCTGAAACAGCTTACCTGAACGCCCACCTTACACGCCCACCTTACACGCCGCCCTGCACTTTTGGCCATTCATGACTTCTTACGTTCAGCCAACTCACGCGACTCCTGCGGCTCACGTTGCGGCCACAACACCATTTGATTTCAATCAGCGAACTCGCCTTGTCTTCGGGTGCGGCACATTTAGTCAGCTTGGAAAACTCGCACATGAACTTGGTGGCCGACGAGTGTTGGTCGTCACCGACACCGGGCTACGGAAAACCGGGTATTGCGATCGGGCCCAAAACTACCTGAACGCGGCCGGACTTGAAGTTGCAGTTTTCGATCAGGTTCAGGAAAACCCGACCACCGACCACGTCGATCGCTGCGTTGAGTTTGCCAGGACGGCAAACATTGGCCTGATCGTGGGGCTCGGCGGCGGAAGCAGCATCGACTGTGCAAAAGGGGCCAACTTTCTCCTGAGCAACGGTGGCCGGATGCACGATTACAAAGGAGTTGGCAAAGCCAAACTCGCAATGCTTCCGATGATCGCCGTGCCCACAACATCCGGGACCGGCAGCGAGGCACAGTCGTTTGCTGTCATCGCTGATGCGGAAACGCATATGAAAATGGCGTGCGGTGATCCCAAGGCCGCTTGCCGGATCGCCATTCTGGACCCGGAACTCACCGTGACAATGCCTGCCGCTGTCGCTGCAGCGACGGGAATTGACGCGATGACGCACGCGATCGAAAGTTATGTCACGACCAAACGCAACGCGATCTCACAGATGTTTGCGCGCCAGGCGTGGGAACTTCTGTCGTCGGCATTTCCGGTAATGCTGCGGGAACCGGAAAACCTGGACGCCCGGGGGAAAATGCAGCTGGGTGCTTTTCTGGCCGGTGCCGCCATTGAAAACAGTATGCTGGGGGCTGCACATGCCGCCGCAAATCCGCTCACAGCGCAATACGGGACGAAACACGGAATCGCCGTTGGTCTGATGCTCCCACACGTCATACACTGGAATGCTGCCGCCGTCGATGACTTGTACCGCGATCTGGTGATTGCGGCCAAATGGGATGACGCTGGCACCAGTCGTGAATCTGCTCCATATCGACTGGCGGAAGGGTTTACCGGATTCCTGCGGCTGGCGGGAATGCCTGTCTCAGTGTCGCAGGCGATCGGTGCGGAAGCCGATGGAGTTGCGCTGAATCGATTGGCGGCTGAGGCAGCTCAGCAGTGGACCGGCTCGTTCAATCCGCGAACAATGGACCTGCCTGGATTTGTACGACTGTATCGAAATGCTCTGTGATCCAGGGAGTCTGTCGCGCTCTATAAGTTGCAAACTTTCACGGAATCATTTCCATGCACACAATGCCTTCAACAACGACATCCCGCCGCACCGCGCTGCGACAGATAGGAACCGGTCTCGCCGCGATCAGCGTTTCGGCAGGTTTTGAGAAACCCGCGCTGGCAGCGCCGACTTTCGCTGATATCGAAGCGCCTGGAAAATCCAGTTGGGCATCGTTTCGAGCGACCCCTGATCAACGCGGCATTTCGAGGGCGGTGCTTGCGGACCAGCCCACCTTGAAGTGGGAGCTTGCATCCCCGGATGGCTGGGTGGCGGCCGTCGCCATTGTCGGGAATTTCGTCTACGCACCGGCGCTTGCAGGAAATCTGCATTGCCTCAATCTGAAGACTGGCGAAGAAATCTGGAAATACCGCTCGATCGAAGACCCCGATCCCAAAAAATTTGCCCCCGGATTCAAAGCGGCCCCGCTTGTCACCGCAACCATGATTTACATAGGTGACGAAGACGGTGTGCTGCATGCCATCGACCGAACATCGGGTAAGAAAATCTGGGCATTCGCTTCGGATGCTGAAATTGCCGGCTGCGTCGCACAGTACGAAGACAAGTTGTTGCTCGCGTCACACGACAGCTACTTGTACTGCCTGAATCCGGATGGGACCGAAGTTTGGAAGTTTCAAACCAACGACCGCATCAATTGTTCGCCAGCCATAGAAGGTTCGTATACCTTCCTGGCAGGTTGTGACGAACATCTGCGAGTCATCGATCTGCAGACAGGCAAAGAGTTTCGTGACATGCCGCTGGAGTCGTTTTTGATCGCCTCACCTGCCGTCGTCGGAGATCTCCTGTACGTTGGTACGCATACGGGCGAAATCGTCTGCGTCGATTGGCGTAAAGGCGAATTTGTCTGGCGTTATCCAGGTCCGCGAAAAATGCCGTTCCATGCGTCCCCGGCAGTGACGGACGAACTGGTGATCGTCGGTGGCCACGACAAGAATATTCACGCTGTTGATCGAACGACCGGGGAAGGAAAATGGACGTTTGCGACACGCGCTCGAATCGAATGTTCCGCCGCAGTTGTTGACAAGAGGCTGTTTGTGGGTTCCGGAGACGGCAATCTGTACGGTATCGACCTGCAGACAGGAACAGAGACCTGGAAGTACAACGCCGGACGCCCGATCAATGCTGGCATCGCCATCGGCGAAGGCCATCTGGTCGTCGGTGAAGACCAGCAGAACGGACGTCTGCTGTGCTTCGCGTAAAATCCGAAAAAGTTCATTGGATTGCGAGAGAACGGCATGTCCGCTACCCTTACGGTTTTCTCCCGACAGGCAGAATTGATGAACCTCTGCCATTGGCCGTGAGCGCGTTGACCAGCAGTCGATGCACACGAAATTTCAGTCAGGACATACGTTCGCATGGATCAGCAATCCGGAGGCAATTCTCCAGGGCCGTCACATAACAAACCAACCGATGGCCAGGGTGGCGATCCCCGACGACGCAATTTTGGAACCATGATGATTCTGGGTGTCATCGGTTTCGCGCTGGTGATGTGGATGTTTTACAGCTCCCCGTCGAATTACGGTTCTACTGTTCCCTACTCATTTGTCAAGAAACAGCTCCAGGCCGACAATATCGAAAGAGTTCGGTTTCAGCAGGAGTTTATGACGGGGGAATGGAAGGTCATCCCCCCGGAATCGCCAAAAGGATTTACCGGCAAGCTCAGTAAGAAATTCAACACAGTGCTTCCGCCGGAACGGATGCGTGACAATGAATTTGTGGCGGATCTCGACAAAAAAGGGGTGCAGGTCGAATCCACGCCGACCGCCGTTGACAATGGCACTCAGTTGCTCATCTGGATCCTGTTGCCGCTGGGCCTGATCTTCATTCTATGGACGATCATGCGCCGGTCTTCGGACCCGTTTTCAAGTGGCGGCATGATGGGCAGCTTTGTGCGCAGCCCCGCACGACGATTTGAAAAGAGTGATAAGGCTGCAACATTCGACGATGTTGCCGGTCTGAAGAACGCAAAGCAGGATCTGCAGGAAGTCGTAGAGTTCCTGAAGAACCCGAAGAAGTTTACAAAACTGGGGGCCAAGATCCCGAAAGGCGTGCTGCTTGTCGGACCTCCGGGCACCGGCAAGACATTGCTGGCGCGAGCCACCGCCGGGGAAGCCGGTGTGCCGTTCTTTGCAATCAACGGGTCGGAATTCATTCAGATGTTCGTTGGCGTAGGTGCCACACGCGTGCGGGATCTGTTCAAGACGGCTCGTGAAGCGTCGCCGTGCATCATTTTTATCGATGAAATTGACGCCGTAGGGCGCGTCCGCGGAGCGGGTGTTGGTGGTGGCCACGACGAACGCGAACAGACCCTGAACCAGATTCTCAGTGAAATGGACGGCTTCCAGCAGGGTGAAACCGTCATTGTCCTGGCCGCCACGAACCGCCAGGACGTCCTTGATCCGGCACTCCTGCGCCCAGGACGTTTTGATCGTCACGTGACGGTCGATAAACCTGCGCGGGAAGGACGGCTGGGGATCCTGAGAGTCCACTCACGCAAGGTGCCTCTGGCCGACGACGTGGAACTTGAATGCCTGGCCCGGACCACAATCGGCTACAGCGGGGCTGATCTGGAAAAGCTCGTCAACGAAGCAGCGCTCAAGGCCGCACGCGAAGACAAGCGGACCGTAGAAATGGTCGATTTTCTTTACGCGCAGGATCTGATCCTCATGGGGGCTCCCCGGGATGAGCCCGTGGAACTCAAGGAACGAGATCTGACAGCATGGCACGAAGCGGGCCATGCGATCCTCGCCTGGTGTCAGAAAGGTATGGACCCGGTTCATAAAGTCTCGATCGTACCTCGCGGACGCGCATTGGGTGTCACGCAGCTGATGCCGGAGAAAGAACTCTATAACGTCGGCGAACACCTGCTCAAAGCGCGGCTGGTGATGATGATGGGCGGACGTGCGGCTGAGAAACTTGTCTTTGACGAATTCTCCGCCGGTGCCGAAGACGACATTGACCGATCGACACGTCTCGCACGCCGCATGGTGGCCAGTTGGGGGATGTCGGAAGCCATCGGCCCGGTCGCATTTCGGCAGTCGGAAGAACATCCGTTCCTGGGTAAGGAAATGCACACCTATCGTGAATTCAGCGAAGAAACAGCTCGGCTGATCGATGTGGAAGTGCAAAAAATCATGCATGAAGCCCACGCGACGGCTGTGCAATTGCTGAAACAGTACCGCGACAAACTGGACACTCTGGCGGCTGCGTTGCTGGAAGCAGAAAATCTGGAACGGGACGAAGTCGCCAAAATCCTCGGCGAGCGACCCTTCGACACCAGCGACGATGAATAACGCTGCTCAGGATGCGGCCAAAATCTGTTCGGGACCGGATGCAAACTGGAATACGAATCGCCAATGCATTGCCAGGCCGCTCAATACCGCAAAATGCCATAATTCGTGCGGCCCCATAATTCCGCTGACGATTGTCGGGCCGTGGAATAGCAACACAATTGCTCCCAGATTGTAAGACACGCCAGCAAACACTGCAGGCTTGATGAAAGTCCAACCGAACCGCCGCCATAGTACAATCGCGGTTACCAGACTTCCCCAACCGCACATCAGGAATATGGAGACACCGACAGCGTCCGTCACATATTCGTGGAAAATCATCCGCAGCAGGATACCCACGACAGCGACTGACCAGATCAGGACGAGCGCCAGCAAACGCGAACGACCGCTGAAGAGAATCGCATGAACCGGTGTCATGCTGCCGGCAATCAGCAGAAAAACACCTGCCACATCCGCTCGCAACAGAAAGTCACGCGCGGGGCCTGGCCACGCCAGGTGATATGCGCTGCTCAGAATGAGGAGGAAAACGGACGAGCCAGCCATCACCAACAGACTCGACGTTCTGACCCAATCCCCGCGTCCACGCCGAATCAGCAGAATTGCCATCGCCGCGAATACGAATGCCCCGAGCATATGACTCAGGGAACTCAATGGTTCACGACATCCCGGCAGAGGAAAGACGGCGATTTCATCAATGAGCGTCTGATCCATTCCGCGTCGTCTTTCGCCAGATGTCGTGTTTTGTGCTTCGCGTGGCCAGAAAATGGGTCCGGCGAGCGGAGCGGCGTAAGCCCAATGGCACTCACTTTGCTTCTTGACTCACTAACCCGAAGCGTCAGCGAGGGAATTCTCGTTGAAAATACACGGCCAAAGCCCCTCGCTAACGCTTCGGGTTACAAAGTGACTGCCATTGGGCGTAAGCCCTCCGGTACCTCGTTTTTATACCGGCAAGCTGACGCATGCCGCTCGCCAATTCTCTGACATATGACCGCGTCCGTTCTCCAGACACGGGACATTAACGAAATACGGAGACTTCACCAACACTGTTTTCTGACTGTCCTTTGCGCCATCGAATCGGGCCTCTACAATCCCGGACCCGGCTCAATTCAGCCGGGAATGCGATTACCTGGTTTTCAGGAAAGAAACCTGCCTCATGACCCGTTCGATGGATAAGATTGTTGCACTGTGCAAACGCCGTGGATTCATTTTTCAGAACTCTGAGATCTATGGCGGGCAGAACGGATTCTGGGATTACGGTCCGCTGGGCACGGAACTCAAACGCAACGTCCGGGATGCGTGGTATCACGACATGGTGTCGGCGCACAACGAACTGGTTCAGCCGGCGGGAGCCCCCGCGACGTTTCAGATGGTCGGCCTGGAATCGGCTTTGATTATGCACCCGCAGGTCTGGAAATGTTCCGGACATTACGATCTGTTCCACGATATGATGGTGGATTGCCATACCTGCAAGGGACGATTTCGGCAGGATCATATTCCCGGCACACCGTGCCCGCAGAAGCCCAGTAAGATGGTCGGTGACCACACCGGCTGCAAACTGACGGAACCTCGCGAATTCAATCTGATGATGAAAACGATCCTTGGCGCCATGGGAACGGAAGAAGACGCTGCGTTCCTGCGCCCGGAGACTGCTCAGGGGATTTTCGTCAACTTCAAGAACGTCTGCGACAGCAGCCGAGTCAAACTGCCGTTTGGAATCTGTCAGGTCGGCAAGAGTTTTCGTAACGAAATCACGCCACGCAACTTTACTTTTCGTTCGCGTGAATTCGAACAGATGGAAATTGAATTCTTCTGTCATCCGTCACAGTCACGAGAATGGTATACCTACTGGCGTGATCGTCGATACAACTGGTATCTGAATCTGGGCATCGACAAAGATCGAATCATTCTGCGGGATCATCATCAGGATGAGCTGGCTCATTATTCAGTCGGTACAGCCGACATCGAGTACGCATTTCCGTTCCTCGGCGAGGGTGAATTCGGAGAACTGGAAGGCGTGGCGCATCGCGGAGACTTTGACCTGCGTTCGCACATGGAAGGCAAGCTGAAGAAAAACGCCGACGGCCAACTGGAAGTTGAAAAGAACGCCGATGGGACGCCGAAACATCGCGGCAGCGGCAAGGATCTGACGTACTTTGACGATCAGACGCGGGAACGATTCCTGCCGCATGTCATTGAGCCGTCCGCCGGTGCCGACCGCGGCACATTGGCGTTTATCTGCGAAGCGTATCATGAAGACCAGCAGCCGGATGAAAAAGGCGAGATGCAGGAACGAGTCCTGATGAAGTTTCATCCGCGTCTGGCACCTGTGAAAGCTGCTGTGTTCCCGCTGATCAAGAAAGAGGGCATGCCGGAGAAAGCCGCAGAAATCTTCGGGGAACTCAAAGCCGCCGGTCTGAATTGCCAATATGATCAACAGGGTGCGATCGGCCGCCGATACCGTCGTCAGGACGAAATCGGCACACCATTCTGCATCACAGTCGATGGCGACACTGCTAAGGACAGCTGCGTCACCGTTCGTGACCGCGACAGCCTGCTGCAGGACCGCGTCCCTGTCAATCGCATCGTCGATGAAATCGTGGCACGTCTGAAAGCGTAAGCACTCGGGCAAACGGCATGAATTGCAGACGATTCCGATGTCAACGATGGACACTCATGGTCTTCAGCCGTCCGTATGGATCTGCCCGGATTTAATCTACTGGCCACTCAATGACTGGTCTCGCAGGCCACTGTCAAATTCGGTATCGCGGGTTGACTCCAGGCCCCCGGAAAGGACTGATCCATCGACCATTGCTGACGCGCGAGCGAGGTCCACTTGTGCAGCGACGTACGCGATGTTGGAATCAAAATACGTACGACGAATAATCAGCACCTGCAGGAAATCAAACTCACCTGCCGCGTAGGCTGATTCGGCAAGCTCAAGTGTCTCCTGAGCGCGGGGAAGAATTTCCTGCTCATATTGCAGTACAGTCGCGGCGGATGTTTCGAAATCGCGACGAGCTCCGGCAAGTCGCGACTGAATGGCGATCTCTGTGCGACGCACGTCTTGTGACGCACGGCAGAATTCTGCGTGAGCGGCCGCGATATTTCCCTGGTTCCGGTTGTGAATGGGAACGGGCAGACCAATCTGCGTATTGATCATGCTTGTTCCGGTGCCGTTGTCCTGTCCCGCCCCGACTATCAGCGACAGGTTTGGAATTGCCTGTGACTGTTGACGATCCAGATTGGCGCGAGCTCTTGCAAATCGCGCTCGGGCACCCTGCAGTTCCGGGCTGGTTGAAAGTATCTGCCCCTGAATCGCATTCCAGTCGCGATCGGCGGTGGCTACGGACAATTGTCCGTCCAGTGTGCCCGGCTGCACGCCGGGCATGCCGGAGACGGCCATCAATTGCCCCCAGGCACCGCGAAATTCGGCGTCGGCGTTGCGACGTTGCAACTCCACTTCTTTCAGCTGAATTTCTGCCTGCAGGACTTCCGGCCGAGTGCCCTCTTTCGCCCGCAGACGCGCTTCAGCGAACCCTACGCCTTTTGATGCGACGGCCTCAAACGCAAGTGCCAGTTCTCTCCGTCGCTGGGCTGCAAGCGCTTCGTAGAATCGCTGGCGCACGTCCGTGAGCACGCGGATTCGCTGTGTTTCCACTTCCCACAGCTGCGACTGGATCTCCTGATTCAGGACCGATTGATTCTTCCTGAGTTTGTCACCCGTGACGATGTCCTGTTCGACGAATGCTAAGTGTTGATCCGTCCCAGCATCTCCCAGCTGTTGACCTTGGTAGCCAATGACGGGATTGGGCTTGCGACCGACCTGATTGCGATAGCCAACCGCTTTCTGCGCCGATGCGGATGCCTGCCGTATTGCGGGGTTCTGTTGTAGCGCAACTGCTTCCAACTGCGCGAGAGACCAACCGAGGGATTCACTGGCAACAGACGATTGCTCGGCGTGAACCGCCTCGTCGTCGGAAGTGGCAGTCAATACTGCAGAGGATTGTTGTTCTTCAAACCCCACCGCGATGATACTGTCCGAATGCGGTCCACGAGGCACATCAGACTTCGAGGAATTGAATTCAGACTCATTCAGTGCCTGATTCGAGTCCGGAGTCGGCACGGAAAGAATCCGTCTGGCAACCGATTCCGCAGCGACGAGTGGGTGGTACGACTGGGCACCTTTCGTCGGCGAAGTTGAACATCCTGACACAATGATCGCGACAGAAAGACAAGCACAAGGGAATATGCCGTGCAGAGCCGTCGTCCCGAAAAGCTGCAGGATTGTGGTGTGGCGGTCATGAATCATGGGCGAAATCCATCCGTGGCAGGGGCGCAAGGAAATCAGCCTCCCGCCGTCTCCTTCAAAGTCATCGGATAAATGGAAATGACCCGCATGCCAAGTCCCTGAGAATTGGCCGTTTCAGGGCGATATTGTTCGGAAGACTCGTCAGAGTCGCTACAGACCGGCGTCTGAGGTTCTGACAATCGCGGAACAAGGAGCTTCAATGCTCATATTGACAACCACCAGTGAGTGCAGTATACCCGGACTATTACTAGAGCATGACAATCGGCAGAATTCAGCAATTGCAATAATGGTTCCATGCGAATCGCCCACATCATTACTCGATTGATCATCGGCGGTGCTCAGGAAAATACACTTTTCAATGTCGATGATCAGCATCATCTGTTTAATGACGAAGTCTGTCTGCTTACCGGCCCGGGGCTCGGGCCTGAAGGATCGCTGGAACCGAAGGCACTCGAACGCGGACTGGATCTGCGCGTGCTGCCTGAACTGCGACGCAGTCTGAATCCGCTGCAGGACTGGAGTTCTCTCCGAGCGATCCGTCGCACGTTGGCAGAATTTGCGCCACAACTGGTTCATACGCACAGTTCCAAGGCCGGCATTCTCGGTCGATTGGCGGCGTATCAGTCAGGGATCCCGGCAGTGCATACAATTCATGGTGCCTCATTCCATTATGGTCAGAATGTGGTTGCGCAGACTACGTACAAGTGGGCGGAGAAGCGTGCGGCTCACTGGTGTCAGCACTACATCACAGTGTGTAACGCGATGACGGATCAGTACGTCAAAGCGGGGATCGCCGGGCGGGATAAATTCACGACCATCTACAGCGGGATGGATGTGGATCACTTTTTGACACCGCGCCGCGACCCAGCGACGCTGCGTAAGGAACTCGGCTTATCGTTGCACGATATTGTGCTGGGCAAAGTCGCACGCTTGTTTCATCTGAAAGGGCACGAGTATCTGATTGAAGCCGCACCACAAGTGGTGCAGGCCGTGCCGAATGTTCGATTTCTGCTTGTCGGTGACGGGATCCTGAAGGCAAAGTTTCAGACGCGGATTGCAGAACTGGGACTGACGAAGCATTTTGTCTTTGCGGGCCTTGTAGCTCCGGAAGACGTCGGCGATTATTTGCACGCGATGGATGTGGTCGTGCATACAAGTGTCTGGGAAGGACTTGCTCGCGTGCTCCCGCAGGGATCAATCGCTGGTAAGCCATTGATCAGTTTTGCGATCGACGGAGCTCCGGAAGTCTGTGTGCCTGAAGAAACCGGACTGTTGGTGGAACCATGCAACGTACCGCAGCTTGCGGAGGCGATGATTCGGCTGGCTCAGGATGCGGCACTTCGCCAGAGACTGGGGGCGACGGGCAGGGATCGATTTACGGAGCAGTTTCGTCACCAGAATATGACGCGGCAGATTCGCGACGTTTATGCGCGAGTGATCGAGGATGCAGATTCCCGGCACTGATCCACTCGCGTTCACGAATGATTCGAGCGAAGCAGCAGAAATCCCACCGCAACGCACAGCATCAGCATGAGGCAATAGTCCTGCGGCGACATCGTGTTGTACCTGTGGATTGTCAGACTCTGGATCTGATACAACCACGTTTGAAATGCACTCACCATAACAGTCTTTCAAAGCAGCGTGTGGATTCAATTTGTCGCTGAAAAAATTGCGTCAGCGCATTGTGGCCCACACTGAAGTCTTGGTCGGGAAAACCGCCAGTGGCGGAGTTTCCCCCCTGCGGCACACTTAATGCGGGCGACAATTCGCGGTTGGATCGATTCTGACGGTCGTGCGTCCCTCGCCGAATCGCTCTACACTGCGGTCCGCCACATGCCCGATGATTGCTGCATCGCGATAGCCCGCGGCAGCAAGTCTCGCCAGCACGCGATCCGCTTGTTCGGTATCAACACCCAGTAACAGGCCACCGGACGTTTGCGGATCGTACATGGCCGACAGTTGCGGGAGCGGTGAATTCAGCAGATTCGCATGCACATTTGCTGATTTATCCTGCGTACCGTGTTGCATGTTGTCACAAATGCGGTGGTCGCCGATCACCAGAAAATCCTGCACAGCAGCTCTGTTTTCGTCGTACAACGAACTTTGTATTCCATTCAGAATCTGCCGTGCGGCACCGAAAATCAGGGGCAAGGAATCGACATTCAACTCCACAGACACTTCAGACTGTTGACACATTTCCAGCAGGTGACCGGCCAGTCCGAAACCAGTGATATCAGTGGCGGCAGAGACGCCTTCTTCCATCGCGATGACACTTGCCAGCTGATTAGACTGCAGCATCATGTCAATGGCTCCTGAAACGGACCGTGATTCCGCAACTCCCGATTCGTATGCCGCCAGAATGACACCCGTCCCCAGTGCCTTGGTCAAAATGAGTTGCTGCCCGGGACGCAGAGCGGCCTTGCTGAGCGGCAGTCGATCTGCCGCGCGATCTTTCGTTTTTCCAATCACAGTGAACCCGACGGCAAGTTCGTCACCATTTGTCGTGTGCCCGCCGACAAGGACAGCATTCGCAGCCGTCAACTCCCGTATCGCACCACTCAGGACATGATGCAGCATTTCTGACTGACGATTGAGACTTCCCTCCGGGAGCGTGACCATCGCAACGGCCGATGTCGGCTGCACACCGCTCGCCCACAGATCACTGAGCGCATGGACTGCGGCAATGCGACCGGAGAGCCACGGGTCATCCAGAAATGCCGGGAAAAAATCGACAGAAACGGCGTTTGCACCGGATGCATCCGGCAATAACGCTGTATCGTCACTCTGCAGAAATCCCTGTTGTGCGGAGGGCCATTCTGTCCGCAGTCGCTGCAACACCCGGTGCAGCACGCGAGCACTTGTTTTGCCGCCACAGCCACGACATCGCATTCTGTTCGGATCAGATTTCGCTTCAGAAGTTGCCACCCGACGGGGTTGTGAACTCATCCGTGATGGCGACTTCATCGCATCGGAGGGACGATGCATGTTCATAAACTTCGAATCGATCCGATCCTTGAGTCTCCACCAGTGCGCGCCGATGCCGGTCAACCACTTCCACTGTGCAATCGCTCGACCGTCGCCAGTTGTCAGCAATCGTAGAAAATCTCGCTGCGGCTTATAGACGACTAATTCACGACGATGAAGTATGCGATTCAGATTCTCCCACAGAACTGGTCCCTGCCGAACAGCGTATACGCCCGCTCGATCGATGTCTTCGCTGTCCATTTCTGCAGCGTCCCCGACAACAAAGACACACTCATCGCCGACCGATTGAAGCGTGTTTTGAACTCGCAGAAATCCCGATCCGGACTTTGGCAGATTGATGTGCTGCAACAACGGAGGCGGACAAGCACCGGTAACCCAGATCACGACGTCGGCCGTCAGCAGGCTGCCGTCATCAAGTGTCAGGTCGAGACCATTGTGTCCAGTCACACGACCACCGTAACGAACGTCGATTCCGCGTTGTTGAAGCTCGTGCTCCGCAAGGTGAATCGTGCGCGGGCGGAAGCCTGTGAGAATCTGTGAATTCGCGTCGCACAGTGTGACTCTGGGCGTGCCGCCGGCTTTCCGGATTCGCTGTTCCACACAGAACGCCACTTCCACGCCCGCCGCGCCACCGCCAACGATTGCAGTCCTGACCGGTGCGTTGCCGATCCGCCGAATTGCCGTGTCCAGTCGCTGCACTGCAGTGAACATGGGCTTGATCGGCACAAAACCGGGATGCGTCTTCAGTCGATCCATCTGCAGTGGCACTGATCCGACACCGATACTGGCAACGTCCCAGGTGAACGACGGACGTTCGCGAAAGTGTACTTCTTTCCGAACCACATCCAGTGCGATCGCTTCATCGACAATGAATTCCACGTCGGCGGACTTCGTCAGCCGATGCAGATCAATTTCCATGTCGGATGGACCATACAGTCCGGCGAGAGTACCTGGCAACATGCCGCTGTAAGTTGCACAGCCAAACGATGAAATCAATGTCAGACTGACATCCGCAATCGGCTGCTGCATCCACATTCGCACAATATGCAGATTCGTGTGCCCGGCACCGACCAACAGAATTCGTCGAGATGCCAATCGCACGCGAAAGCCTCACAGGCGATCCACCGCCCCCAATTGCAATACCCGGGATCCAGTCGCAACACGTCCACACAATCAAGTCTCTCTGCATTGTACATCAAATGCGAGAGTCTGGCTTCGAGTCACTGGCGTTACGCGAAAGGGTTGTAGGAAGATTTGGTGCAGCCTGCAAGCTGCGGGCAATCTTGCACAGCAGGCCAATTTGTGAATCGGCGATTCCAGTAGGGATCGAGATCCGGACGAAAGATAAGCGAGAAGTCTGGGGCATTTATCGTTTTGATGCAAACCGGCTGGTGATTTGCCTGGTGGACCACGAGGACGGCAGTCGTCCCGACGGGTTCTCGGCCCGAAACGGCTCAAAAAGGATGCTGCTCACCCTGAAGGTGATCGGAGTGCCATGTTCCATCGAGTTCGTTTGCCTGAGACAACTCGTTGACCTGGAAGGCACCCTGATAAACTTTCGATTGAACTCCTGCCTCTACCGGATCGAAGACCCGCCGCTTGTCCATCCATTTGAGCGTGAGGACACCGGTAAATTCGAATGTCTCTTTAACCTCGTCAATCCCGTGGATTTCCAGCAGCTGAAATGCAGTATGCACCTTCACTGCTCCATCGCCGGGCGGTGGCCCAAGAAAAAGCTCCAGCATTGTGCTGTCGGAACGAATCGTCGATTTCTGTGGTCCAGCCAACCCCGCGCAAAAGGCCGATTGTCGGGAGAAACCTGCAAGGAGAATTACCGCACAGAATGCAGGGGTCGTACTCATGTGACTTCCTCGCGATTAACTGCCCCGGATGCCTGCGGTTGTGCTGATTTTGTTTTGAACAGGAGGAAACAGAGTTAACGGAGAAAACCGCTCAGTCCTCCTCCGTGATCTCCGTTTGCTCCTGTGTGACTGTCTTCGCGCCTGCGGTTGTATTGATTTTGGTTTGAACAGGAGGAAACAGAGGTAACAAAGGATTTGCCAGAACTCAATTCGTCAAAACCGCTCTCAGCGATCGCTGTTTCCTCCTGTTCAATTCTGCGATTCATCGGTTAGCACCGGGAAGAATGAGGCGATGCACGCCGTCCGTCAGTTTCATCTCGTGAAAGTTGATGAGCAATCCGACCGGGATATCCATTAATTTCATGTAGCTCAGGAGTTTGGCTTTGTGAATGGGCACTATCTTCTCCACCGCTTTTCCTTCCACAAGCAGACATCCCTCAATCAGCATATCGAACCGCAGTGGTTCCTCTCGGGTGAAGCCCTTGTAGTGAATCACCACGTTCTTCTGGCTCACGCTGGTCAACCCTCGCAGTTCAAGCTCCTTTGTTAAACACCATTCGTAGATGGACTCGATCAGGCCAGGGCCTTTGTCCCGATGCACCTCAATTGCCGCCGCAATGATGATCTCTGTCAACCCGGATGCTTTTTCAAATAGTGGATGCATGCTTCTGCCGGAAGTCAAAGTTTAGACAGAGTTAGACAGAGTTAACCGCAACGTCCTCCTCCGCTGTCTCCGTTATCTCCTGTGCAATCCTGCGACTTTGCGGTTGTGTTGACTTTGTTCT
>CAZFDW010000044.1:0-1882 GCA_964517865.1 uncultured Chitinophaga sp. | reverse complement strand
CCCCGTTATCTCCGTTTGCTCCTGTGCAATCCTGCGACTTTGCGGTTGTGTTGACCTTGTTTTGAACAGGAGTGAACAGGAGTGAACAGAGGAAATCGCAGTGACTGCCTCCGTTATCTCCGTTAACGGGACATCAACGTGTGTGTCTCGAACAGTGGACATCAACCACTTGCCAGCCACTTTTACATGGACCGCCGTGTAGCGCGTCGATACGCCAGAACTCGCGTAGCCCTGATCAAGAGTAACGTGCCCGTCCTCGATGGCTGCGGTGTCGCTGAGCAGTCGCAGGGCGTCAATGACAATCCGAATGCGATGCCCCGGATTCGCAGTAAGGTGATTCTTGTATTCATTCTCAATGGCCTTGCAGCCGGAAAAGATGACTCCTGTTTCAGAAATGTACTCACCATTTTCGGTCCAGTGCGCGGCCACAGCTGATGCATCACTTTTGTTGAAGGCGTTTGCGAAATCTTCTGCTGCCTTACGGATGGAGGCGAGCTAATTCCTACTCTCGCCGCTTTCAGGTCTTTTTGCCGGCGAATTTGGTAATGCTGGATCCGTTGCCGCTGGCGTTTTGGCAGCAGCTGAATCTGACGCAGCAGGTCGTGTCGCAGGCGTTTTTTTTTGCGGCTGGTTTTGTCGCCGGGGGTTGAGCCTCGGATTGAACGACGGAAACAGCCAAAACGAAAGTCAACACCAGAGAGACTAGTCTTTTCATTCGTTTGGTCTCAAAAAAATAGTGCGCAACCATTCGCCGAAGCAGAAACCGGCTTCTCGCCGATCTCCAATCTGGTGCATTGCCCCACATAGACGCAACGATTGCACGCGAGCGACTCATTGCCTGACAATGTCATCTGCGTGACTGGCGTATCGTAATTCGCGAATTACGGGTTTTCCATCAACCTGCACACCAAACAGAGAGACTTCTGCGGGGCACTATTTGTCGGCAGGTGCAACTATGTGTTCCCCGCATTTCTGTAGGATCTGGATGATCATGGCTTGTTGGAGACAACGCTGGTCGTGGCGGTCGGTGAGTTTGGCCGAACACCGAAACTCGGACAATTCACCCAAAGCTCGAACACGAAGAAATCGGGGCATGATCACTGGCCTCATGCCTTCACTGCGTTACTGGCCGGCGGCGGCGTTCGCGGCGGCCAGGTTTATGGCAGCACAGATCGACACGCGGGATTTGTGACCGATAGCCCGGTCTCGCCAGCCGACTTGTCGGCCACCATTTTGTATCATCTGAGTGTGGATCACACGCAGGAGTACGTCTCGCACAATCAAGGCCTGCGTCATCGTCTCAGCGATGGAAGCCCCGTGAAGAATCTGGGGTAGCAACGAACTTGCCAGGATTCCTGGTGCCCGCGTGTAATACGGCATACGGTTGCCTTTTGCTTGTTTAACCGCGTGCCCAGCGGGCCGCGATTGTTCTATTTGAGATTTGAGATACAAATCGCGGGGCGTTGCCCACGCGGTTAAACGAATGGGCCTTGATCAACCTTGTGGTATATTCGATTTACGACGGAGTTGGTTGAACAGAATCTCAGTCGGCGGAGCGACTGAGCTACGAGGGTGACTGCACTGGACAACAATCCCCGTAAGGCGTCTACAATAACGCATTGTATCAAACACAACACTTCTCATTGTTAAGGTTCAGAAATGACGCGCATGAATTGGAAAGCGATTTTTGGTCTGCTTGCAGGGGCTTTGATGGTCGGTCTTGTGGCTGCTGGCGGCGCGATGGCCGGTGATTTGAAGACAGACTGGAATCAGTTTCGAGGTCCGAATCGGGACAATCTTTGCCAGGAAACCGGACTGGCCGATAAGTGGCCGGAAGGCGGACCGGAACTTCTGCAGACAATTACCGGGATTGGAGAAGGTT
>CAZFDW010000043.1:19799-23862 GCA_964517865.1 uncultured Chitinophaga sp. | reverse complement strand
GATTGAGCTGGTCATTCATCATGGGCTGATTTGTCGTCCGGATGAGTTGCTGAAAAGAGTACCGTCGGAATAATGACTTGGAAAAGGGGTCAGGAACCAATAGTGCGCAGCACCCTCCGGGCCATATGGCTATTGGTTCCTGACCCCTTTTCCAAGCCACACAACTCGGCAACCTCGTGAACAGGAAACGGCGGAACGATCGTGCCAGCAATTTTTGAATATCGGCATCAGGTGACAGCGGACGAGATCGATGGCGTCGGGCATGTCAACAATATTGAATATCTGCGCTGGATGCAGCAAGCCGCCATCGCTCATTCTGCAGCTCAGGGCTGGCCGTCGAAAGCCTATCATGAGCTTGGACAGGGCTGGGTCGTGCGTTCGCATTTCATTGAGTACCTAGTGCCTGCGTTTTCCGGTGATGAAATCGTCATACGGACATGGGTGGCTGACATGAAACGAGTCACCTCAATGCGTCGCTATGAACTGCTGCGAATGGCCGACGGAAAGCAGCTGGCGATTGCCTCCACCAACTGGGCTTTTGTCAAATTTGCGACTCTGCAACCATGTCGCGTCCCGGCAGAAGTGCTGAATGCGTTCGAACTTGTGCCGGATGCGAATTCCTGAGAGTCCGGACTGATTCTCTCCAAATTGCCCGATCCCTGAATTTGGCGGGAGCGGATGGTTGAACCAGGGCACTGGTTTTGACAAAGTGCGACAGATTATCACCCATGATTCAATCCGCAGGAGATATCCTTGCACGCTGATTTTTCCTCTTCAACTGACGAACAGCCCTCCTCGTCGAGCGGCCCGTGGTACAAAGAGCTGAACCGGTATCACTGGTTTGTGTTCGTGGTAGCCGCGCTGGGCTGGCTCTTTGACACAATGGATCAGCAGTTGTTCACTTTGGCTCGCCCACTGGCGATGAATGAACTGATCAGCATTCAGAGTCTCGGTGACTCAGAGATGCCGGAACCTCGCCGCAGAGTGCTCGAAAAGTTATGGACCGCTTCACAGAGTCCCGATCAGGCAGCGGCGCAGGACAGCAAGGCTCTGATTCCGCCCGGGCAGGCAGAGTTCGAAAAGAAGAATCTCACACTCGACGAGGGCTTACTTCTTGGTGCGAAACGAAAATCGCACGGGGGCTACGCGACATCCATCTTTCTGATCGGCTGGGCAACAGGAGGTCTGTTCTTCGGTGTTCTCGGGGACCGCTGGGGACGTGTGAAAACGATGCTGGCGACGATTATCGTCTATTCCATTTTCACCGGTCTGAGTGCCCTGTCGACAGGATTCTGGGACTTCTGTTTCTGGCGATTTCTGACGGGGCTTGGTGTCGGAGGTGAATTCGCTGTCGGCGTTTCGCTGGTTGCAGAAGTTATGCCATCGCGCGCGCGCCCGCATGCTTTGGGACTCCTGCAGGCATTGTCAGCTGTTGGCAACATTACGGCCGCCTTGATCGGGATGGCGGGAACGTCCTGGCGGGTGATGTTTCTGATTGGCACCGCTCCGGCGTTGCTGTCCCTGTTTGTTCGTCGTCGCCTGAAAGAACCAGAACGGTGGCAGTCCGTTTCCGCAACGGAAGGCGTGGCGAAACAGCTTGGTTCCTACAGCGAACTCTTTGGAAATCCCGAACTGCGTTACCGAGCCCTGATCGGTCTGTTGCTGGCCAGTGCCGGCGTCATCGGACTGTGGGGCATCGGCTTCTTCGCGCCGGACCTGCAGCGGGAAGTCTTCAAGCCCGTGTTTGAAGCCGAAGGTTTGAAGGGGCTCGAGCTGGATGCGGCAATGAAAAAATGGTCGGGGATTACATCGCTCGTGCTGAATCTTGGCGCATTCTTCGGCATCTTCATGTTCAGTTATGTGAGCCACTATCTGGGACGAAAGCCGACGTTTGCGATTTGCTTCATCGGAGCGATGTTCGCGACGATGAACGTCTACTGGAACCTTGGACGTTTCTCGGGAGTCTACGACATCTTCTGGATGGTCCCTTTGATGGGTTTCTTTCAGCTGTCGATCTTCGGTGGTTACGCTGTGTATTTTCCGGAACTGTTCCCAACGCGCCTGCGGAGTACCGGAACATCATTCTGCTACAACGTCGGCCGGTTTGTCGCGGCACTCGGGCCATTCACGCTGGGCAAGCTGATTGGCAACGTCTATTCCGGTCCTGGCTACGAAGGTGTGACGTCGTTTCGATACGCCGGGGTCACAATGTGTGCCATTTTTCTGATCGGACTGCTGGCTGTGCCCTTCGCTCCGGAGACCAAGGGCAAGCCGCTGCCGGAATAGTTCGGCGGAGCGACTGCGCTTCGTAGGCGACGTCGCTCCGCCGACGGCTAGCCCACCATCTACTTCACCAACGGCAAGAGGCCATTGGGGTCGAAAGGCAAACAGTCGAGCGAATAGAACAAGTTCTCCTTGTCGAAACCGACCAGTGAGCCGTTTACCATGAATGAGCGATACGGCATTCCATTTCGTCGCAGGACGGCTATTGCCACTTGTGTGTCGCTGCTCGCGGCGCTGCACGGCTGCGGTGGCACGTTCCCACAACCCGACGCTGCTTCTGAGGTTCCCGAAACATCGGACGCGACTGCTCTTGAACCTGAAGACGAAGTTCAGAAAAATCTTTCAGCGGTGCCGGAAACATCGACCGTCGTAGAAACACCGACACCTGCGTCATCGTCGTCTCCAGCCACAACGCAATTTTCCTCGGTTCCTCCTCAGCGATTTCGTTTGCCCGATGTTCGACCAGAGTTGGACCGCGATGAACTCCTGGCGGAAGGAGTGCGGATCGTAGCATCGAAACACTTGGTTCTGGTCACCGATCTGCCGTTGGAATCTGTTGTTGAGCTGCCGCCACTGGCCGACGCATTGTTCGCGACCCTGGAGCAGCGTCTGGGCAAACTGGCCCCCGATATTGCCGGGAAGGAGTTTCAGGTCACCGGGTTCTTAATGGACGCGCGCGACCGTTTTGAACGTGCCGGTGTGTTGCCGTCGGAACGGTTTCCGATTCGGCATGGTCGGCATCTGGGTTATCGGTTCTGGCTGAACAACCAGACGGCGGAATACTACCGACGGCATCTGATGCTGCATGAATTTGTCCACTGCTTCCTGATGTGCGAAAACGGAATGCGAGACATTCCGCCGTTGTGGTACACAGAAGGCGTTGCCGAATACTATGCGACTCATCGACTTCACGCGGACGTTGCAAAGAGCGAATTTGGAATCCTGCCGTCGTCCGTTGAAGGATTCGAAGGCTGGCATCGGATTGCGGAAATTCGTCGACACTTCAATCAGGAGCCATCGATGACGGGTGAGCTGGCTGATATCGTGCCGCTTCAAGCCGTGCTGCATCCGCCTGAAATGACGTTTCAGGAGGATTCGCAATATGCCAATGCGTGGGCATTGGTCTGGCTGATCAATCATCATCCTGAGCTGCAACCTGAGTTCGCGGCCGTTGCCGCATGTCGCACGAACCGGCAATTTGAGGATGCGATTGCCGATGTTGCGAAACCAGTAACGAAACAGCTGAACCAGGTATGGCCGCTGTACCTTGATGGGCTGCACGAGGCTGATGTTGCCGACGTGCAATTTCCAGCCCTCACTCCGTTAAAACCACAAGAGTCGAATGATGAGATCCGGTTGCCAGCCGAATTCGTGCTGAACGTCAGCCAGCAATGGGCTTCGACTGGGTTGTCGTTGACAAAGGGACAAGAGATCGTCATCGAGTGCCAAGGCCGCTATGTCGTTGAACAGACGACAAAGCCCTGGTTTTCGGAACCGGACGGAATCACAATTGACTACGTCGATGGCCGACCACTGGGAGAAGTCATCGGGATCATCGTCTCCGCCGACGGCACCCAAATCACGCGGCACATTCCCATTGGATCCATGAAACGCCTGCGGTCGCCGATCGATGGCTTCCTGTGGCTCCAGATCAATGATCACTGGTCAGAACGCGACAGGAACGAGGGAACCGTCACCGTGCGAATCTCAGCCGAAAATCCCTGAAAATTGCCTGCCTGCAGATCGTTGCAGACTCATCAGTTTGCGGTAGATTGTGATG
>CAZFDW010000043.1:0-19699 GCA_964517865.1 uncultured Chitinophaga sp. | reverse complement strand
TGTTTGCCAATATTGTATGATCGAATCCTTCGAGGAGGAGCCCGGCGATGATTCAGAATCCGTTCCATTTTGTGGTGGTCATATTGGTTCTCGGTTTGATCGGTGTCTCGTCGCTGGCTTCAGCCGACGAAATGCGTGTTCGGGATCTTCCCGTTCCGGAAGGTGCGACGGACATCACGTATGTCAAACGGCGTGGAGATGTTCGATTTCAGGTGCCCTCCGACTTCAAAACCACCAGCGGCTTCTACGCTGAAAAACTTGCCGAGCAGCGGTGGACGAAATCTGCAAAAGACAATCTACAACGCAATTTCCGGGTGCAGACATTTTCAAGGCACGAAGCGTCTCTCGAAGTTCGTGTGGACAGCAGGGATGGGGGGAGCGAGGTGCGCCTCACACCGAAGGGAATGTTGTGGGAGGAAGATGATCAGCCAACCCCCAAAGATCTGCCGCTTGGCCCGGATGCCACGGAGATTGAATACGATGACTTCTTCGAATCGATCGAGTTCAAGAGCCCGTCGGACGTGAAGTCCGTTGTGGAGTATCTATCCGGTGAACTCGAAAAGAAAAAATGGACCAAAGCCGCCACCGAATTCGACCTCGCCACCTTTGCCCGGTTGAAATTCACACTGCAAAAGTCATCACTTGAAATTGACGTGCGTGCCGCAGACACCGGCTCCGAAGTTTCGATCCGCACGAATGGGATGCAGTGGGACGGAATGAAGGCCGAGATTGCAAAAGCAGAAAAAGACGCAGAGGAGGACGCCGCTGGCGCACCGTCAAAACAAAAAACTGCCGAGATGCCGGCTTCGCTCCCGAAACGAAAAGACAAACCCATACAAGGGATTGATGTGTTGCCAAAGCTACCGAGCGAAGGCATCGTGGTGATGGACGGCACGACCTTCAGGTTGCCGATCGTAATCGCCTATGAAGTGTTCGAAAACGATCAGTGGTCGACGAAGATTGTGGCAACACAGAAAGTCGTCAAGCAGGATACCCTGCTGGCGAGGCTCAAAATGTCCGGTACGGACAAGGACGAAGATGACAGAACTTTGACCCTGCCGGAGCCGTATCTGCTGATCGAGCTCGATGAAGATGACCGGCCGTGGCGACTGGGTTTGCTGGCTGCCGGAACTCCGGGCGGCGGTACGGGCAACGAATTGACCGGCACGGCGCTGGTGGAAGCCGGTCGAGCACGCGGCACCGTAAAGCTGAAGGAACCCGATTCATTCTTCGACAAGGTCTACACGGCCGAAATCAGTTTCGACGTGCCTGTTCTGACACGAGAATCGACTCCCGCAAAACGACTCACCGATGCACCTAAGCTCGCGAATTCCGGAACGCTGATCATCGGGAAAAAGACGTACACGCTGCCCAACGTCGTTTGTTACGAAATGCAACGTTTTGACGAGATCGTGACCACGGTCGTGTTTTCCGGAAAGCCGCTCAACATGGCGAATCTGAATGCTGCATTGGGAAAGAAAGCAGCTGACGACTACTTCGAATTTACACCGCAGGTCAAACTTATCATCGACAGCGAAGACAACCTGAGTTCAATGTCGATCTGGGCCGATAACGTCAGCATCAGCGGAAATGGCAGCCTGGAGGGCGACATCGTGATCGAAGACGGCCGCGCTCGCGGAGTCGCGAAGATGACCAAACCGGGCGAATTCATGGACAGCGAGTACAGCTTCGATGTGAGCTTCGACGCCGATGTCCTGGGGCAGCAGGCCTCGGCACCGGCAACAACCAGGAGTACAGGATCGCCGCCGTAGTGGCCGTCCCTGGCACGAGCGTTGGCAGCACCGCCCTGAGACTCGCAGCATCGCGTACCAGCACAACATCCGCGTGGGCCGTTCCGCAGAACGTGAGCAACAACATCAGGCAGCAACGAGTTCGAACAGTCATGAGCTCAAGTCGGCAGCCGTGCAGCGCCAGCCAATTCTGCGTTCCACTTTGAATTGTCGGCGAGGAGCCGATAGCATGACATTCCGCTTCCATCACTCGGCCACGATCGGTGAGTGACAATATGCTCCGAGATCCTCTGATCCAGTTACGAGACGCGGATTCCGTGAAGTGTGGCGAGAACCGCCTGGAACTGACGTTGGCTGGCGATTCGCCAAAGAAGGTGCAATGGACCGATCTGGTGCTCCAGGTGCGGCCCGGAAAATGAGCAGTTACGGCTTCCGGCGATGCTTTTTCATGGCAAAATCAAAGTCATATTGAATCGCGAGTTGATGATGGAGTCCTGACAGAAAGGTGCAGGAGAGCACGAGGTTGTTCGCATCAACGTTCTTGACGCCGTGTGGCCCTGAACCGCTGACGAACTGACGTCGCGAGAGTCTCCAGGGCCCCGATGTCGGCGGCTTGCGTCCTGCTTGCGGAAATCCGCGTACTCTGAGATATTCCGTCTCCACTTCGACAGGCTTTGCTCAAACGCCAGATGCGGGACCGTAGCTCAATCGGTTAGAGCAGCGGACTCATAACTTTCCGATAGTTTCCGCCAGTGTTTTTTAAAAGCGCGCATCTGGCCTCAACAGAACCGGGCGGATTCAGTAAACTCGCGCAATCAAAGTTGACGATCGCGGTCAAAGTCTGCCATCTTTCGCCAAAACCAACGGTTGACCATTTTTCTTCAGAGCACTGAAGCCGATGAAAATTCGCTCGCGCTGGTTCAATTTGATGCTGTCGTATCTGGCGACGTTCTGCCTCAGGCTGCTCTTCCTGACAGTCCGTGTGCAGCATCGCAGGATCGTTGAAGATGCCACGCCTTATGCTCGGCCGCAGACTGCCCGGCGATACACGTTCTGCATGTGGCATGATCAAATTGTGCTGGCTGTATTCTCGCTCCCCACCTGGAATCTGGCGGGACTCATCAGTCAGCATCGCGACGGCGGCTACCTGGCGGATTCCGCGCTGATTGCCGGAATTCAACCGGTGCGTGGCAGCACCAGTCGCGGCGGTGCGGAAGCCGTCCGGGAAATCCTCGATCGCCCTGATCTGCATCTGGCGATCACTCCCGACGGTCCGCGCGGTCCGCGTCGAGTAATGAAGGAAGGCATCGTTTACATTTCATCGCGTTCCGGACGCCCCATCGTGCCGACGGCGTTGGACTGTAATCGTTACTGGGCGATTCCCGGACACTGGTCCAACATGGCGATCCCAAAGCCGTTTTCAAAAGTGATCCTGATCGCCGGCACGCCCATCACAGTCCCGCCCGAATTGCCTCGCGAAGAAATGGCGCTGTGGGCCGAATTTGTGAGTGCAGAAATGGGGCGTCTGGAATTGATCGCACGGCGTATGCAGGAGGGCGACGCTGCGGCAGCGGATGAAATCGATCGGACTGCAGATCCCGAATATCGACCTCGGTCGCAGCCAAACAGTTCCGCATCCGCAGCGGCATGATTGAGAGAATTGGCGAGTGGCATGCGTCAGCTTGCCGGTCCATCCTGGATTCAGGACGACGTTGCTAAGGCGAGCGGCAGTAAAGAATTTACCAACCCGAAGCGCCAGCGAGGCTGCCTCGCTGGCGCTTCGGGTTAGTGTGGGTATGTTCTTTACCGCCGCTCGCCTAATTCCATAGTCCCTCTTGTGAATTTTGTGCCTTTTTGTGGCCAGCAAACCCATGACTCGCAAACAACATCTGAACGAATAGTGCTGGCCACAAAAACTCACAAGAGACACAAAAGTAAGTACTGGGCGGATGGCGGACCCATCTGCCATTCTGGTGGTTTGCGACAAATCCAGCTGGCGTCGCAGTTGCCTCACTTTTTCCAACAATTCATGAGACGGAAGAGTTTCTGCAACTTTCGTGATCACTTTGTCCAGCTGATGTTGTCTTTGCAGGACGCCTTCCTTGTAGAGGTATAGTGTGTCCGTCAGCAATTGTTTCATTCGTTCGGCATTTCGTTCAGCATCATGATGTGGTTCGGCAAGCCTGCCCCCTGTCCACGGAAAAAATCTCCGTACACAGTGTGAACGACATGTCTCAACTCTCATAATGGCTGGTTTTGAAGCGACTTTCGGTGGCTGGTTTTAAGCGCCCACTGACATAATGTTGTTTCTCTGAGAAGATTTCTCGCCAGATTTCTTGTTAGCCCGCGAAGATTTTCAGGTGTCGGTTTGCAGAAGTCAGCTCTGGCAGAAAAATGAGCGGTAGAAAAATACAGTCCACGACTTGACGTTCTGCGATTCATTTTTCTGCCATCAATTTTTCTGCCGTATGTGTTTCTGCGTAAATGACAACACTGTACTTGTGTCCCGACTTCGACGATGGGTTGCGGGCGAAGCCCACGCCAAGCTCAATGAATCGATCGATGTCACAACGGGCGTTTCGCATTTCGTGGTGAGAACAGCGGTGCTCTGATATAATGCCCGCCGCACATCGGCAACGAACGGAGATTGACACCGAATTGTATATGTTCGCCTGCGTCAGCAAAAGCCGATGAGCATCAGTGCTTCGGTGTGCCTGCACGTTGCTTGTCACACCCTACGAATTGCTCATCATCGATGACTGGCCAGTCGTCTTTCCATGCCTGATCGCGTTGTCACAGACAAAACGGAACGTCTTCCATGTCTCGAATTCCGGCGTTCATCGTCATCGTGTGCGGCGTCGTATGGTTTGGACACAACAACGTCGCCAGCGGCGCGGATGAAGTGGTCACGATCTATTCGACGTATGGATATCAGGGCGCGACCGGATGGGTGATTCCCGTGCGACTCTGGGTACACGAACGGCGAAGTGTCGCAGATAAGGTGGCGCGAGAAATCGTGGCCGGCATCGACGGTGTCTCCACGGAGGAAATCGGGAATTTTCAGTCCCGCGCCGCAGACTTTCTGGCAGACAGTGAATCTCGGGAGGACATCACTCTGGCCTTTGAACGCGACCCGCTGAAAGAGCAGTTTCACCTGGCTGACCCAAAGGGACACACTCAAAAGAGTGATCTGAATGGCTTGATCGAAGGCACGCTCACGTTGTCTCGCGAACGAGCGGATTCGTTATTGAAGGCTCAGAAATCCCCCAAAGGCTGGCTTTCAATGACCGTGACATCGAAGGGTCATTCCGGAACAGGTCGAGTCCGACTGATCGCGCCGGAAGGGATTTCCGTAATCTCTGACATTGATGACACGGTCAAGGTGACCGAGATTCCTGCGGGGCCGGAGGTCGTGATGCGAAACACGTTGCTGCGAAACTACAAGGCCGCACCAGAGATGGTGGAGAAGTATCACGAATGGCCGGATGCATCGTTTCATTATGTATCCGGAGGTCCATGGCAGATGTATGGGCCACTTTCAGGATTTCTGATCGACAGCAAAGTCGGTTTTCCCGAGGGATCATTTCACATGAAGAGCGTGCAGAAGAATCTGTTCAGCAAATCTTCATGGAAAGATCTGACCGACCTGATCACAAACAGTGAACAGACGTTCGATCATAAAGTGCAACAGATCAGCCTGATCATGGAGCGTTTTCCTCGGCGCCGATTCATCCTGGTGGGGGACTCCGGCGAGAAAGACCCGGAAGTTTACCGCGCGATCCAGGCAAAGTTTCCCGAACAGGTTCAGGAAATCTGGATTCGTGACATTGTCAACGATCGCGAACGGAACATCGACCGACTTGCCGGGATGCGCATCATTTCGGCCGCGACCGTGCAGCGCGGTGCGTCTGAGTTTGAGAAGTAATTCTGATTGATCGTCAAACAGACGCAGAATTGCCACAGATAAACACAGATGAACGCAGATCTTCAAAAACAAATCCCTGATGTTGCGATCACCCATCCTCTCATCTGTGTTCATCCGTGTCCATCTGCGGCTAAGAACAGACGCCTGAAAACCTTCGCCTGAAAACCTTCGCCGGAGAACAAGAAATCAATTGTGAGCAACGGAATCACAATCACGCTGGCCAGTACCACTTTTTTCCACATGGCAAACTCCGGAGAATGATTGAGGCCATGGCGATTCCTATTCGCTCAATCGATGAATCGTATTGTGTATCGTCCCGTCGATACTCTGGCCATCCGCAGATTTCAGGCTGTACCGAATCTCCATGCACCATGTCGGTCGGAGATCGTCGGCGTCAATGGTCAGAATTCGGCCGTCGTCGGACAGCGACGCAGATCTGATTGTCAGCGGTTTTTCATCGTAGTGCTCCGATCCGTAATTTTTCGTGCGTTTCAGCGACCAAGTCTTCACATCGATGTGCGCCGGATCAATGGACTTTGCATCGAGCGGCTCACTGAACACCAGCTTGAGCCTAGTCTTCGCGGCATGCAGTTCAAGTGGCAAATGCATCGGCTGGCCGGTGGCTCGCAGGCGGTAAAGTCCGCCGGGTTGAGTCGCACTGCCTGCCCAGGCGAACATGCCGCAGAGATAGAGCTGGCCGTCGGTGGGATGAAATCGACCTCGCATCACGCCCGTCGGAAATGACGGAATCGGCAGCTCAATCATGCCGCCCTGCATTTGCCCATCGACGCTTTCCTGAGGCACAAGGAACACTTTACCGTAGCCGTACGACAAATTCAGCAGTGATCCATTCAGCGGTCCCCAGCGATCACTGTTGACCCACAGGAGTTCGCCCGGAGAACGGTCAAACGCATTCGTGATCCAGCACAAGGGCGGCTCCATCGCTGCGTCTGAAGTGTCAGTGACATCATGATAGCCAAACATGTTACCGTAGAATTTTGGCTTGCCGCCTGGATCCAGTGTTACCCAGTTGATACGGTTCTTCGGATTCCAGAAACCTTCCTGATCGGTCACCACGAATGAACCATCCGGATTCAGGCAGACTCCATTCGCAGCCCGAAAGCCTGTCGCCAGAATCTCCGTGCGAGAACCATCCCTGCTGACTTTCAGCAACGTACCATGATGAGGCACGACCGCTTCGAGGGCGTGGCGACCGGATTTGGCATAGTAAAAATTTCCTTCTGCGTCCGTTTGCAGGCCCATCGCAAATTCATGAAAGTGCTCCGTGACCTGATGATCGTTGTTGAGGCACTCGTAATAATCAATCTCGCCGTCTCCGTTCAGATCATGCAGCACTGTCAACTGATCGCGACACGTCACATGGATCCTGTCATCGACGATCTTCAGGCCGAGTGGCTGAAACATGCCGGACGCTATCCGCTGCCAGGTCAGTTCAGCACCGTTCAGGAAACCGTCCACAATCCAGACATCACCGTCCCACGAACACACAGCCATGCGACCGTCAGCGAAGAAGTCGAGCCCCGTGAAGCGGGTTTGCGCCAGCCACGGATTGGATTCCGGCGCCGCGAGGATGTCAGTGGCAAACGCACCACCGTCAGCGCCGGTGATCATCGCTGTCGTCATCTTCTGAGCCCACCGCGCGGGACCGCCGAGAGTCAACGGTTTGAGATCCTGATCGGCGTTGGTGATGACAGGACTCCGCGATCCCTGTATGTTCTCGTTCTTAGATTCCGCCGCTGTCCACGTCGTAAATCTCAATGGCTCGGCTCCGGCAGGAATCGTCAACGTCAATCGTCCATCCTGCGCTGACCAACTGAGGGGTACCGAGGCCGGAGCAAAACCAGCCAGCAGCGCAGAATTCTCTGGACCCGGCGAATTTCCACGGCGAACTATGGCATCGTGGTTGTGACCGCCTGCGTCCGGGATTGTTTCGCCCAAAGCTCCGGTCAGGTCCCAGCGCGCAATCAGGCCTTCAGTCGCAGCCGACAGAGTCTCAGGTGTTTTCAATTCATCCGTCAGGCGTAGCTGGTAGAAGCGAAGTTCGGCAAGTTCGCCCTCAAAGTATGACACCGGCCCTGGAAAATCGGATGCAGTGAATCCGATCTTCGCCACGCTGCCGGACAGAGCTTCCTTCGCAGCCAATGTTCCTTGGCCATCCGGTTTTCCATCGATAAACAGCTGAAGCTGTTGACTGGATTTCGTCCACGTCGCGGCAACGTTGTGCCACTTGCCGTCATCGATCTTCTTCTTCGATGTCACCGCGCCGACCCAGCCGATATCGAACGTCAGTCGTCCGTCGCGAATGAACAGAGTCTGACCATCCGGCGTCCAGTTCGGTTCGGGCTTTGCGATGGCAAAAATAGTGCCTCCGACACGGGTCTTAACTCGCGCAGTAATCGTGAAGTCCCTGGTCGTCACGTCGAACCCGGTTGCATCGGCGACTTCCAGAAACGTCTGGCCATCGAACGCGAACTTCTTTGCCTTATTCGCTGCCGGGCCAGCAGCCGGTGCAGGTCCAAACGTCACTGCGGTGGCGACTACTGCGTCATGGCTGCTGTCACCGGCGGCTAGCGCCGTGCCGCTCACAATTGCATTCTCCTGTTCCGCGATCTGCAGCGTCAGGTCGCGGGTACGCGGACCGATGTTGAACGTCCTCAGGAACGTCGGCTGCGATTTATCATCGGCATCGAGCAACGAAGGCGACTCCAGCACGTCTGTGCCGTCAATCGTATAGGACAGCACAACCTGCTGCCCATAATAATACACGCCGCGAAACTGCCCCCATGCATGCGGCAACGGACCGTACATCCGTCCGTCGCGACCGAGCACTCGCTGATCATCCACAAACTGATTCGTCGCCGGATTCGCCCAACCCGGACCAGTCGGATTTGAAGCAACCACCGTGCCTGTAACGCGAGGATGAATCTGATGCTCGCCATTAAACTGGATGCCTCGCCAATCGATGAAATTTTGTTCGGCACTCGGCGGATCCTGAGCACTCCATGCGGCCGCCATACGCAGCGTGTCGGTATCGAACATCATCCAGTGACGACCGCGTGAGACGCCTCCTGCGCCGGGATCAAGCCGCACGGCGATTCCCTTGTACGCGATGTTGTGAGCGGCACCGGGGACTTCATATGTATGAGTCAGACTCGGGCCATAATCCATCGCGTTCCATGGCTGAATCAGACTCGGTTCCGGACCGCGCGTGTCGCCTTTGGGAAGGCGCGCGACGTATGCGGCATCGACATTCACGAACTGCGTTGGATTGTGCGACTTCAGGTACGTTTCGCGGATGTAGTGGATGACGTCATATTTCTGCGACGGCACCATCCACGTTTGAGCGGCCATCAGGCCAAAGCCGCGTGTCAACGTCTGGTACATCGTAAACGGATCGCTTCCATTACGAAATTTCCCTGCAGCGAATCGCAGTGACGTGGGCAGTGAACCCGGCTGGTCTTTGGTTCCGTGACAGTTCATGCAGACGCGCTGATAGATGGCTTCACCGCGCTGCAGTGAATCGTTGTTCCAGTCAGCAATCAAACCGCCATGATCAATGTGCTGTTCATATTCCGGAACGGTAAAGGTCAGCAGCGATGGTGATGGCTGCAGTTCTTTGGCACGAGCGGCCCCACCGTCGCGAATTTCCAGGAGGTATCGCATCAGGTCGAAGAATTGCTGACGACTGGCCAGCTGATTCATCTGACCGGCAGGCATGATGGAGACCGCGTTCTGGACGATGTCCTCCAGATCTGTGGTCTTCAGGGTCACCTGTTCGCCGTTACGAGCGGCATCACGAATCACCAGCGTGTCGGGCGTGCGTTCGACGAGCAGGCCCACAATCGTCTGGCCTTCATGTGTGACGGCCGTCACAGAATCGAAGCCTTTGCGAATGACCTTCGAGGGTAAAAGCACAGATTCCACCAGCGATTCATCTGTCAGATCCTTCGCCAGCGTGGCAAGATCCGGTCCGAGCGACGATGGCAGAGAGCCTCCCACGGAATGGCATTTGGAACATGCCATCTGATGCTGAAAAAACACGACTGCCCCGCGCGCCGCATCCCCCTGCAAGCGCGACTGAGCCGCCAACTCTGTGGCAGGTGACTGACGCAGATCGTCGTCCAGTGTCTGGGAGAACGACACACGGCTGCACGGCACAATGACCACACACAGAATCATACAAAGACGAAACATCACAGGGCTCTTAGTTAGTTGAAAAATGATATGTAGGATGGACATTCATGTCCGTCGGATGGCCATGAAACGCTGTCGAAGCGAAGGTTATTGTGCCATAAAAGTCGTTCGACAATGTCCGTCGCATGACCAATATCTCGGACATGAATGTCCAAGCTACAGGAATCGCAGCTGTCGAATTAGAAACACGGTTAAGAACTCCGTGCCACGATTGCGTGGCAATGAATCAATGTGGCGATCGGCGGTTGAGGCTGCAGCCCGGCGTTGCTCAGCCAGCCGTTGTATTCTAATGCACTATACGCCCGACCTTCGGTGAGTGTAAACAGGGCTGCCGAATACAGTGCGATGGGCAGCGGGCCGTCGAGTTCATCGTTGAGCAGTACGTCGTGAACGATCAGTCTGCCGCCAGGATTGAGCGATGAAGCACAGCGATTGACTAAAGTCTGGCACTCTGTGACGTCCCAGTCATGCAGAATGTTGGACAACAGAATCACATCGGCATTCGGCAGCGGATCGGCGAACATATCGCCCGACTGCAACTGTACTCGAGCTGCGACACCATGGTCGGCGGCAAATTTTTCAACCGTTTTCAGGACTTCGGGGCGATCAAAAACGATCGCGCGAAGTGCTGGATTGGCTCGCAGAAAGGCGATGCTGTAAATCCCCGTTCCGCCGCCGACATCCAGCAGAGTCGTTGCATTGTTCAGGGGGATTTGCCCGGCCAGAACCGGTGCAACATTTTTCGCCCGTCCTGACAGAGCTAGCGTGAAGTGTGCGGCCAGTTGAGTCTGTTCCATTGCCGACTTCATACCGTCGCGATAAATAAACGCGGCCCCTGCTTCATCGCCCGACAATCCCGCCGGACGATTTGTACGAAGTCGCTCCACCATTTCCATGACGCCCGGGGACGTCGCGGCGAGACTCAGATAGCTGCCGACGTCAAATTCCTGACCGCCCACCAGATGTTCGGCTGCCATCGCTGTAAGTTCAAACTGACCGGCCGTATTTCTTGTCAGCAACTGCATTGCCCGCAGCGCGGTCGTCAGGACGATCGCCGGCCGTTCGGCGAGACTCAGTTCCAACTGCAATTCCCCCAGCGTCCGTGGCTGCTGCGCAAGTCGCCCGAACAGATCAAAATGGGCAACCGCCGCCGTGAGCAACTCCGTACCGTAGCTGCCGCGAAAGTATTCAAAGATCGAAGTCGGATTCGTGTCGGGTGAATCGAGTGGCTGCATGATTCAATCGCTTTATACGGATGGAGAACTGCACAACGTGGCGATCAGCATGATATACTCCTCGCGGCCGGAACTGAGTCCGGCGAGCGGAGCGGCGTGAGCCCTCCGATACCTCGGTCTTGTACCGGCAAGCTGACGCATGCCGCTCGCCAATTGTCTCATTCGTGACCGCGCGGAGTATAACATGTCGATTCGATCAATTCTTGTTGGGGAGCGACCAGGACGACATCCGAATTCTGGCGAATCTGGCGATGCAGGCAGAAGCCCGGACGCCAGCGAACCATGAGATTCCACCTGATCGATGTTTTCATCCTGTGGAAAACGGTATTCCTCTGCAATAATCCTGCATTGGCGTTTGAAGTTTGTTTCAGCCGGAGCGGCATCTGATGAGTGCGAATGATGTTGTGCTGGCAATTACGGGAGCCAGTGGTTCTGCATATGCTTTGCGACTGGCGCAGGTGCTGCTGGCGACGGGAAAAAATCTGCATCTGGTTGTGAGCGGTGCGGCTCGCCAGGTCATGGCGCGCGAGCTGGAAGCGGAGTTTCCTGGCAATGGTGCGTCTGCTGCGGAATGGTCGGCGATGATTGAGCACACTCTCTCGGGGCCGATCGCGAGTGCCTGGGGATTTCGCCCGCTGGCAGGTTCAAATGCCGCGCCGCTGCAGGGTTCTGTGCGCGCCTACGGGACGTCCGACTATTCGGCTGGAATCGCGAGCGGTTCGTTTCGCACCAGTGGTATGGTGATCTGTCCGTGTTCGATGGGCACGTTGTCGGCCATCGCAACAGGCGCATCGACAAATCTGATTCAACGCGCGGCGGATGTGCATCTGAAGGAACGGCGACCGCTGGTACTTGTGCCGCGCGAGACGCCGCTGAGTCTGATTCAACTGGAGAACATGACCCGCCTCAGCCATGCCGGAGCGACAATCATGCCGTCGATGCCGGGCTTTTATCACAGGCCGATGCAGATCGCGGATCTGGTTGACTTTGTCGTGGCCCGGATTCTGGATCATCTCCACGTTGAGCATACGCTGATTGAACGCTGGGGTGGGGAAAACGAGGGCAGCAAGCAGTAGATCCGGAACAATCCATCGGTTCCGAAAACTTTCTGAAGACTGCCCTGATTCTCACGGGCGAGCCACAAGAATCAGGATACACTCTTCCGACTTTCCGATTACGCATCCTCAACTCAACGTTTCACGGACGAAACACAAAGAATCCGCACGACCTGTTTCCTGAGACGTATGCATGGTCAGTCCACGTGAATCATTACGGGTCGTCATTGCTGCTTCCGAAGCCGTGCCGTTTTCCAAAACCGGGGGGCTGGCCGATGTGGCCGGGGCGCTGGCGAAAACGCTCGATCAACTCGGTCACGATGTCACGTTAATCCTGCCCGATTATTTTCTGCTTCGTCAAAACAACGCATCGTTACCGGCGATCCACGATACGGGGTTGCGATTTTCGATCCTGATGAATGGGCGCGCGGTCTCAGGGGCGGTCAACTGGACGACCTTGCCGAACACTTATGTTCGCGTCCTGTTGGTCCGGCAGCCGGAATATTTTGACCGGCGCCAGCTGTATCAGGAGCACGGTCACGGCTACGTTGATAACTGCGAACGTTTTTGCTTTTTCAGCCGTGCAGTCCTGGAGATTTGTCGGCAGATGATCCTGCGACCGGATGTGATTCACTGCAATGACTGGCAGACCGGGGTCGTGAATGGTCTGCTGCAGACGCAGTACAACGGTGGTCCCGGGTTTGAACGCACGGGCAGCGTGATGACGCTGCACAATATGGCCTATCAGGGCAGGTTCTGGCACTTCGATATGCCGCTTACGGGTATGGACTGGAGACACTTCAACCAAAATCAGATGGAAGCCTGGGGCGATCTGAATCTGCTGAAGACAGGCATCGCCTTTGCTGATCAGATCACAACAGTCAGTCCAACTTATGCCACCGAAATCTGCTCGTCCGACGGAGGCTACGGGCTGGAAGGACTGCTCTTGCATCGTCGAGACGATCTTGTCGGAATCCTGAATGGGATTGATGATGAGGTCTGGAACTCGGAGACGGACCAGCACATTCCCGCGCCCTATTCGATCGACACGGTCGCCGAAGGCAAGCGCGAGTGCAAAGCCCATCTGCAGAGGCGGATGCACCTGGATCAACGTGCGGAGGTGCCGATCCTGGGCATGGTTTCGCGCATGGCGGACCAGAAAGGTTTCGACCTTGTCACCGGCGCTGCCGAACGAATTCTGTCGCAGGATCTGCAAATGGTGTTTCTCGGAACCGGAGACCCGTACTACGAAGGACAATTGCGCGATCTCGCCCACCGCTATCCGGGCAAGGTCGCTGCCGAAATTGGTTTCGATGAATCGCTCGCCCACCAGATTGAAGCGGGGGCTGATATGTTTCTGATGCCCAGTCGCTTCGAACCATGCGGGCTCAACCAGATGTACAGCCTGCGCTATGGGACAGTGCCGATTGTTCGTAAAGTCGGCGGGCTGGCAGATTCGGTTGAAAACTTTGCATCGGAATTGGAGTCGTTACAGACGGCGACAGGTTTCGTCTTTGTGGACTATTCAAAAGAGCTGTTGGCGGAAACAATTGAGAAAGCCATCAGGTTTTACCATCAACCGGACATCTGGAAACAAATTGTGCGCAACGGCATGTCCCGTGACTGGTCATGGACCCGCAGCGCTCACGAATATGTGGCCGTGTATCGCAAAGCCATGGAGCGCAGGAAGAGACGTTCGCCATAAGGTTCAAGCAGGCAGCGCCACTTGTGACGTAACAGTAAAGTCTTCGGGAACGATCCGAGTGAGCGGTGTTTTTGCTTCAGCCACGAAGTGGCTACACCATGCCGTCCCGTTGGGACTAATCGCAAGAAATCTACCAGGATAACTCGCCGTGAATCCGATCATCGAACTCCAGGAACTGGTCAACCTGTTTCCGGAACCGGAAGGGCAACCTCTCTATCTGACTGCTGAGCACGTTGCCAAGGAGGCGACGCCGGAGCCTTATCGTCACATGCTGGTCCATGAACTTCACATGACCGTCACGATGGAAGCGTTTCACAACTGCGCGGTCGAGGTGATTGTCATTGACCAGCGATTTGAAAATGATCTGTATCTGCGACGAAGTCTACTGCGGAAGCGGGGCACGGACAGGATCGTGCAACTCGGCTACGTCCGTTTCAATTTTGAATACGTGACGGAGTGCGTAAAAAAGGAAATCCTCGCCGGCGTGATTCCTCTGGGCCGAGTCCTGATTCAACATAACGTTCTGCGCCATGTTGATCTGGGTGCGATCATCCGTTTTACTGCCGGGCCGGGCCTGGTCAGGACGCTGCATGTGAAAGAAGGTCAGGTCACCTATGGGCGCATGGCGACCATCTTCTGTAATGGATCACCGGCGATTGACCTGCTGGAAATCTCCGCACCACTGGATTGACAGGTTAATCATGCGAATCTTGCATTCCTGAACCAGTCTGCCGTTTACTTACGCCGGCTCGACTTTCATCATGGGCTTGGAAAAGCCCCTTTTCCAAGACAACCCAGGCCGGACATACGATGATGCTGCGGATTCTGATCACTTTGCACTTTCTGGTCTGCTTCTCTGTCTGTGCGATGGCCGACCAGACTTCAACGCCGCAGGAAGCATTGCGCTCGAATCCTCCGACTGTGTTTGCCATCACGGGTGCCAGCATCGTTTCACATCCGGACGCGACAGCTGCACCTGCGACGATTCTTGTGCGACACGGCAGGATCGAAGCCATCGGAGCAGACGTCCAGATTCCCGCCGACGCCCGAGAAATCAATCTCGCCGGGAAGACGATCTACGCCGGCTTTATCGATGCGTATTCTGAACAAACAATCCCGACTGAACGACTCAACGGTTCCGCGCGATACTGGAACGGGCAGGTCACACCACAGCTGTCTGTCGCCGATCAGCTTCCCACCAACGCCGATATTGTCGTGCTGCGGAAGCAGGGATTCGTGGCGCAGCTTGTCGCTCCGACCGACGGCGTGATCAAAGGCCGCAGCGCGCTGGTGGCCCTGACCGGGACCGATGCCAATACCGCGCTGCTGGCCGGAAATGTCGCCCAACATCTGCAGCTGACGGTTTCGCGACGAGGTCGCGACGGATACCCCGGCAGTCCGATGGGTGCCGTCGCGCTGGCTCGGCAGGCCATGTACGACGCACAATGGTACCGCGATGCACAAGCCGCGTTCGCTGCGGACACTTCACTTCAGCGGCCGGAACACAACGACGCGCTCGCAGCGTTGCAACCCGCCATCACCGGTTCCATGCCGATTATCGTCTCGGCATCGAATGAGCAGTTCGTCCTGCGAGCCGATCGCTTTGCGGCCGAGTTCGGTCTGGCTTTGATTATCAAAGGGAGTGGCAATGAGTACCGTCGGTTGCCGGAAATCGCTGCGACAAGACGGTCGCTGATTTTGCCACTCGCGTTTCCAAAACCACCCAACGTTGCCACTCCGGAAGCCGCATACGATGCGACGCTGGAATCGCTGCTGCATTGGGATATCGCACCCGAAAATCCTGCACGAGTTGACGCTGCGGGAATTCGCTTTGCGCTGACAGCCGATGGATTGACTTCCAAAAAGGACTTTCTGAAGAATCTGCGAAAGGCCGTGGAACGCGGCCTGTCACGCTCTTCAGCGTTACGAGCCCTGACAGTGAGCCCGGCGCAGATGCTGGGAATAGATAGTCAGCTGGGGACACTGCAGGCAGGCCGACTTGCCAGCTTTGTGGTGACCGACGGTGATCTCTTCGAAATGGACTCGAAGATTGTCGAGACATGGGTGAATGGCCTGCGGTTTGAGCATTCTCCTGAGCCCGCTCGAAAGGCTGATGGTCACTTCGAACTCCAAATCGCCAGGGCCGCTGAGTTTCCGGATCAGCTCTTTCTCGAAATCATCGAAACCGACGGAAAGCTCAAGGGCCGCGTTTCTCGACAGCCCGTGCCAAAGGCTGACGACCGAAAGTCGAAGCGTGCAACCGCGAAGGAGGAAACGGCTGCAGAGGAAGGCGCCGCCGCCGCAGGAGAAGGCAAACCATCGTCGGCAGATGATCCCAGCCCTGATGCCGAAGACAAACCGGATGCAGACTCAAAAGATGACGCGGAGCCAAAGCCAAAAGCAATCCTCACACTCGACGGCGTCCAACTCAACGACACGGCATTGTCGGCGACATTCAATGGTCAAGCCTGGGGCATCGATGGCGTCATTCGAATATCGCTCACACTGACAGAAAAAGATGGCGAACAAAAAGACCGCGCTGCGGGAATTGGCAGTATTGTCTGGCCGGATGGCAGTTCGGCCGTCACCAGCGCCGTGCGTGTGGATGCTCCGGCTCCGGCTGAGCCTGAGAAGCCGGAAGAGGCAAAACCCGAAACCGTTGCTGAGGAGAAGGACGACGAAAAGAAGAGCGACGACAAGAAGTCGGCCGTCGCATCGTTCGAGATCAATTATCCACTTGGAGCCTTCGGCCGCACGGAGCCCCCGGCTGTCTCAGGAGCACTGGCGTTCGTACATGCAACCATCTGGACGTGTGGTCCGGACGGTATTATCGAAGACGGTACTCTTGTGATCGACAACGCTGGTATTGTGGCCGTCGGCAAGGATGTGGTAATCCCCGAAGGAACTCAGATTATTGACGTCCAGGGCATGCACATTTCGCCAGGCATTATCGACTGCCATTCCCACATGGCGACGGACGGAGGAGTCAACGAAGGCACTCAGGCCATCACCTGCGAAGTCCGCATCGGAGACTTCGTCGATGCCAATGACATCACGATTTATCGTCAGCTCGCAGGCGGTGTCACCGCCGCCAACATTCTGCACGGATCGGCAAATCCGATCGGCGGCCAGAACCAGGTCATCAAACTCCGCTGGGGCATGACGGGCGAAGACATGAAATTCACCGAAGCACCGCAGGGAGTGAAATTTGCTTTGGGAGAAAACGTCAAGCAGAGCAATTCGCAAGGGCCCGCGGCGCGTTATCCTCAGACACGGATGGGCGTCGAACAGCTGTTCCGCGACTCTTTCGAAGCCGCGCGTGACTACGCAAAGAAGATGGACGCATGGCAGACGGATCGCCGTGGGCTGCCTCCGCGACGTGACCTGGAACTGGATGCACTGCGTGAGATCGTGGAAGGACATCGCTGGATTCATTGTCACAGTTATCGACAGGATGAGATTCTCGCCCTGCTCCGCATTCTGGAAGAATATGACGTCACGATCGGAACATTCCAGCACATTCTGGAAGGCTACAAAGTCGCTGACGAAATGGCGAAACATGGTGCCATGGGGTCAGCATTCTCGGACTGGTGGGCCTACAAATTTGAGGTCTACGATGCGATCCCGCATGCAGGTGCGCTGATGCACAAGCAGGGTGTTGTCGTGTCATTCAACTCCGACGACGGCGAACTGGCGAGGCATCTGAACCAGGAAGCTGCCAAGGCGATCAAGTACGGCGGTGTCCCGCGAGAAGAAGCACTGAAATTTGTCACGCTCAATCCCGCTCGACAGCTGCGAATTGAACATCTGGTGGGATCTCTGGAACCGGGCAAACACGCGGATTTCGTCGTCTGGAACGGCGACCCGCTCTCCAACTTCACACGCTGTGAACAAACCTGGATCGATGGACGCTGCTACTTTCATCGCGACGAGGATGCTCAGATGCAGGCACAGTCGCTGCAGAAACGAAACACGTTGATTCAGAAGATTCTTTCATCCAGTGAAGAGATGCAAAAAGTCGGAGAACGCGAGTTCGATCCCGCCGCGCTCTGGCCTCGATATGACGAATTCTGCCACCACTTCAACCATCAGAATGACACGAAATAAAAATCGAAAAGTGCGTCCGCCGGGACAAGTCGCTCCGCGACTGAGATTCAGTGGACCAACTGACGAATTTCTCATCACATGCGACACTTCAACATCGCCCCACATTTTCAACAAATTCGCTGTCCCGATGCAACCGGATCCCTCATTATGACTCGTGCTCGGCAATTCAAATTCCTCACAATCTGCCTTTTCGCTTCGATCATACCTGCCAAGGCTTCCGCTTCCGACCAGATCCCCGGCGCGCCACAAAAAGAGCCGATCGCGTTAATCAACGGCGTGCTGCATCCGATCAGCGGTCCGGCGATTGAAGACGGCACATTGATTTTCGACAACGGTAAAATTATCGACATGGGACGGCGCATGAAACCGCCGGAAGATGCGGTTGTGATTGACCTCGAAGGTCAACACGTCTACCCCAGCATGATTGAAGCCCACTCGCACATGGGTCTGACAGAAATTTCATCGACGCGCGCCACGCTCGATATGACGGAGATCGGATCGATCAATCCCAACGTCCGTGCGCATGTGAGTGTGAATCCTGACAGCGAGCTGATTCCCGTCACGCGTGCAAATGGCGTGCTGATTGCGGTCAGTGCCCCTTCAGGAGGTCTCGTCAGCGGCAAGGCGAGCGTGCTGCAACTGGACGGCTGGACGTACGAAGACATGACGCTGAAGCCGGATTGTGCGCTGGTAATCAACTGGCCTCGAACGGCACCCGTGATGACGCCCGACCCGGTTACTGACCCGGAAGCGATTCCTGTGGACAGGGATCGAGAACGCAACCAGGCCCTTAAAGACTTGCGTGTACTATTTGAAAACACGAGGACATACATCCGAGCCCGTGCCACCAATCCGGCGGATCAGCCGTTCGACAGTCGCCTGGATTCCATGATCCCGGTTGTTGAAGGTCAGATACCGCTGCTGATTGCCGCGGATCGCGCCAACCAGATTCAGGCGGCCGTGGCGTTTGGTATTGAACAGAACGTGAAAATCATTCTGCTGGGAGGACATGATGCCGAGATGTGCGCCGAGCTGCTGCGACGTTACGACGTGCCCGTGATTGTTGATGCCGTTCACAAAGATCCGCGACGCAGCCATGAAGAATACGATTCGTCCTACACACTTCCCGAACGTCTGCGCCGGGCTGAAATCCGGTTCTGCATTTCCGGAACTGGTCGATCTGAAACATGGAACACACGCAACCTGCCGTATCATGCGGCAACAGCAGCGGCTTATGGACTTCCGTACGAAGACGCTCTGAGATCAGTCACCCAGTACCCGGCTGAAATCCTTGGCATCGCAGATCGTGTCGGGACACTCGAACCCGGCAAGGACGCCACGCTGTTTGTGAGCGACGGCGATCCACTGGAAACCGAAACGCTGGTCACCGCCGCATGGATTCAGGGCCGTAAGGTCGATCTCACCAGCCGCCACACGCAACTGTATGACAAATATCGCACGAAGTACCGTCAGTTGACGAATCAACGATGATTTGGGTGCAGTCGCCGATTTCGGTAGGTCGTGCTTGCCGAGCAGGACTTCGCGGCCCCGCCGCGACCAGCGACCACAGGCGATGGAATGAACAGCAATGTGTCGTCGTGGAGCGGATGTGCGCCCCAAGGCAGTTCGCTTTGCGGCGAAAGTCCTTTCTGGCAGACTCATCCTTACCCAGAAAAAGTTACAAGTTTCGAGCACAATTTACAAAG
>CAZFDW010000042.1:0-24165 GCA_964517865.1 uncultured Chitinophaga sp. | reverse complement strand
CTCATTCGTCCATTTCGATTTCAGCACCGGATGCGACCAGCGGATCCTGTCGATATCGGGCAACGGCGGCTTTTGAAACGCCAAGCATCGAACTGCATGCGGCCTGCATGATTCCGGCACCGGATTCATTGAGCAAAGTGAAGGCAAGTATCGTAAGTCCCGCCGCACCGCACAGCAGCCACGTCCGATGTTGTTGATGACGGGCAAGATGCATCACCACTTCGGCAACGGCAGGCTGAACCAATGGTTGCGGCACAGAAGATTTTGATTTTGCGCCACCGAACATCTGACTGTTTGAAACGGGCAGTAATTCATTCTGAGCGGTGCCGGACTGCGTGGCATGAATCAGTCGATGAGCGAATTCCGGATCACTCTTCAGGGCCGCAGCGACTCCTTCCAGGTAATCAGCCTCGTCTTCCAAACACTGCAGGCGCACGGCGTTGGCGGCATGCTGTTGCCGGACACTGATCCAGTCTGCCAGCTTAGGTGACAGCGATACCGCTGCGTACATTACGGCCGATACCAGCAGCGTGGACCAGAACGCAATGGAAATGAACAATGAACCGACTGTCTGCCGAACGGAAGTCAGTTCTTCAGAGGACGGTTCCATCACATTGTCAGGATCCTGATCGACCATCGCAGCTCGAATCACTCGCCTGGGAAAAAAGGGCAGGAACCAGAAATGAGAAGCACTGTTTGGGCGCCCTGGCTATTGGTTCCTGACCTCTTTTCGCCTGGTCGGAACACTAACCAATCGTGCCGCCAAAGGTTGCGGTGTCGCCCAGCATCTGTTCGATGCGGAGCAACTGATTGTATTTACAGATACGGTCGGTCCGGCTGGCCGAACCGGTTTTAATCTGACCCGTGCGAAGAGCCACGGCGAGATCAGCGATCGTTGTGTCTTCAGTTTCCCCTGATCGGTGGCTCATGACAGCCGTGTATCCATTGCGATACGCGAGCTGCACGGCCTGAATTGTTTCTGTAAGTGTGCCGATCTGGTTGACCTTGACGAGAATACTGTTCGCAATGCCCTTGTCGATTCCCTGGCTCAGGCGACTTACGTTGGTTACGAACAGGTCGTCGCCGACCAATTGGAGCTGTACACCCAGTTTATCGGTCAGTTTCTTCCATCCGTCCCAGTCGTCTTCGGAACAGCCGTCTTCGATTGAGCAGATCGGGTACTTGCTGGCCCACAGGTCGAGCAATTCAACCATTCCATCGGAATCCAACTTCTTGCCATCGATTGTGTAGACGCCGGTTTTGGAATCGAAAAACTCCGTGGCAGCACAGTCGAGTGCAATCTGGACCTGTTTCCCGGCCTGATATCCGGCGCTTTCGATGGCCTGCATGATTACCTGCAGAGCTTCTTCATTGGACTTAAGGTCCGGAGCGAATCCGCCTTCGTCGCCGACTGCAGTGCTCATGCCTTTACCGGCGAGTACTTTTTTCAGGTTGTGGAAGATTTCCGTGCCGGCTCGCAGTGCATCGCTGAAGCAGTCGAAGCCCAGCGGCATAACCATGAACTCCTGAATATCGATGCCATTATTCGCGTGGGCACCCCCGTTGATAATGTTCATCATCGGTGCAGGCAGGCAGTTTGCACCCACACCACCAAGGTAGCGGAACAGAGGAAGACCGCAACTTGCCGAGGCGGCATGAGCGGTCGCGAGCGAAACGGCAAGAATTGCATTGGCTCCGAGGCGTGCTTTGTTCGGCGTGCCGTCGAGGTCCAGCATAATCTGGTCGATGACGGCCTGATCGTAGGCATCCATATCCATCAGGGCATCGGCGATTTCGCCGTTGACGTTTTCGACGGCCTGCAACACGCCTTTACCCAGGTAGCGAGTCTTGTCAGTTGTATCACGCAGTTCGCAGGCCTCGTGAGCCCCTGTGCTGGCTCCGCTCGGAACCGCAGCGCGACCAACCGTACCGTCTTCGAGCTGAACATCGACTTCGACTGTGGGGTTTCCACGGCTGTCCAGAATTTCACGACCGTGAATGGCGGTAATCGCAAGACTCATCGAACATGTTCTCCGTTGTTTTTCTGCCAGATCTGGCTGATTAGGAAAAGTTTCTCAGACAGGGATTCCGTCCGCTGTTTTCATATTGTAGCAAGCCGATTTATGAACGTTAGTGAGCGGTCGTCTGCTTCCGAAACGGGAATCGGGATTTTCGGACGGCGATTTGGTCGTTGTTATGAACCGACTTCCCTATCATTCCGTGAAAACATTGTCTGCAATTTTGTTTAACCCTGAGCCGCAGGCGACGGTTTCCGCTCACGCCGTCGCCTGCGGCTCAGGGTGACACGATTAAATCAACAAAGCACTAGCTTCGGCTCACGGTTTTGGGGTATCGGGACAGACTCCCAGGGGCTCGCATCCGCCACGGAATACGCGCCATGACGGTTGGACGCGGATTTGTCGTGGCAGTGGCATCAGGTCCCTGCGCTGATGACACAGAGGCGGAACATTCAGCGCCGCATCTTTCATATTTTCTCACTATTTTAAGGCCCCATCCATCCATGTCTGCACCGTCCCGCGATTTACTGGAAACCTTCGAAAACCCTTATCCCCAGCGAAATTTCCTCATTGACACGGTTGCGCCGGAATTCACTTCGATGTGTCCGAAAACCGGCCAGCCCGACTTTGCGACACTGACAATCACGTACATTGCCGATAAAGTCTGTTTTGAGCTCAAATCTCTCAAATTGTACCTGCAGCAGTATCGAAATTTTGGCGCTTTCTACGAACGCGTCACCAACATGATTCTGGATGACCTTGTCACGGTCACGCAACCTCGCTGGATGAAGATCGAGGCGGCATTTACACCGCGCGGCGGAATTCGCACCACTGTGATCGTAGAACATGGGAAGCGTCCCGAGTAAGCTACCAATCAACGGACAATAATTCTTCAACGGACATAAATTCATGACCAAGGCGTGGAGCGGGCGATTCAATCAGGCAACTGATCCGCGAGTCGAAGCATTCACTGAATCTATCAGCTTCGACAAGCGGCTGTACGCGGTCGATATTCGCGGCTCGATGGCACATGCGACAATGCTCGCGCATGCCGGTCTGATCACCGCTGATGATCGCGATCATATCTGTGCTCATCTGGATCAGATCGGTGAGGAACTCGCCGCAGGGCAGTTTGTCTTTCGCAGCGATCTGGAAGACATCCACATGCACATTGAAAACGCATTGATCACGCGTATTGGGGACGTCGGACGCAAGCTGCACACGGGACGCAGTCGCAATGATCAGATTGCAACTGATCTGAAACTCTACACGCGCGATGCGATTGACGAACTGGACAAGCTGCTCGCTGCGATTCAAAAGGCCTTCCTCACACGCTGCGATCGGGATGCGGATGTCGTGTTACCCGGTTACACACACCTGCAGCGAGCCCAGCCCGTGCTGGCAGCGCATTACTGGCTGGCGTACGTCGAGAAATTTCAACGCGATCGTGAACGCCTGGCCGATTGTCGCAAGCGTGTCAACGTAAGTCCGCTGGGAGCTGCCGCGCTTGCCGGTACCACATTACCGATTGAACGGGACCTTACCGCGAAGCTGCTGGGCTTCGCATCCGTGGCTGCGAATAGTCTGGACGTGAGCAGTGATCGCGATTTTTTGGTTGAGTTTGTATTCTGTCTGTCCCTGATCGCCGCGCACCTGAGCACATGGGCCGAAGAATGGATCATCTGGTTCACGACTGAGTTCAGTTTCTTAAGTCTGCCCGATGCCTATACGACCGGTTCTTCGATCATGCCGCAGAAACGCAATCCTGATGTACTGGAACTCATCCGGGGCCGGACGGCGCGAGTCATGGCAGCGGTCACGCAGTTGTTGATCCTGATCAAGAGCCTGCCGATGGCGTACAACCGCGACCTGCAGGAGGACAAGCTCGCAATGTTTACTGCGTACGATGCGTTGCACGCATCATTGGAACTTGCACCATCCATTATCGCCGGGGCGGAACTGCAGCTCGAACAAATCGAGGCACGAATCGAAGACGGATTTCTCGACGCCACGGCACTGATGGAATATATGATCCGGAAGGGCGTGCCGATGCGGACAGGTCACGAAACCGTCGGCAGACTGGTATCTCATTGCGAAGCGCGCAAGTGTCGTTTGAACGATTTACCGTTGGCGGAACTCAAGGAAGCCTGTAACCTGATTGAAGACGATGTGCGAAATGTGCTGGGAACCCGTAATGCTCTGCACGCGCTGCAGAGTTTTGGCAGTGGAGGTCCAACGTCGGTGAACGCTCGAGTCGCCGAATGGAAGCAAAGACTGGCGTAGGTGAAGGGGGCCTGGAAAAGAGGTCAGGCCTGGAAAAGGGGTCAGGAACCAATAGCCAAACGGCCCGAAGGGTGCTCCGCACTATTGGTTCCTGACCCCTTTTCCAGGCACAAATAGCCAAACGGCCCGAAGGGTGCTCCGCACTATTGGTTCCTGACCCCTTTTCCAGGCCCAGTGCGACATGCGATGGCGGGAAGTGTTGACGAATTCATTCTTAACCTTAACAGTGATCCTCTATCATGCTTCGATCTGTCTTAACCCTTGCTGCATTACTTATTCTGGCGCCAGCCACACTCGCCCACGAAGGCCACGGCCATCCAGAGTACCAGCACGGAGCGACGCATTACGTTGTCAACCCGTCGCACGCAGTCCCAATCGTACTGACAGTCGCCGTCGGGATTGGTGTTGGACTTCTGATCCACCGTAGCCCACGTGGCTGGCGTAAGTAGGAGTGTGTCAATTCGAGCACGCGGCGTGATGTGGCTGCAATTAGCAGCATGCGGCATTGCGCCTTCCGATTGGTCCGTCCAACGCATCCACGGTTGAACATCGTTGGGGCTGATTGCTCCGTGAGCCACATGAATCAGGCTGGCGGGCGAATAGAAATTGACATGCGATTCGTATGGAGTCCCATGGTAACCTTTGTTTTCATCACAGTCTTCCGGGCGGGCCAGGCCATAATGAACCGGGCCCAGCGACATTTGTCCGATAATAATGACGGCCTGTTTATTGCCAACTGTCATCCAGGCACCGCCACCCCAGCGATTTGCCGGATGATGGTGATCGAGTGGACGTGCCATGGGGAACCAGGCCAGTGGCAGAGACTCAATGGAACCGCCGGCTGGCAGTAAGTCTGGCGGCCGGTAAGCAAACATCGGAGGACCATGGCTGGAATTCTGCTGACCCGTCACAGTCCATAGTCCGGAAATCAGATTTCTGCCGCCGAACCATTTTTCCGATTCGGCTTTCGGGATCTCAAAAATATAGCCTGCGTGCCCGGAGAATACGCAAAGGAATTCAGATTGTCTTCGAAGTGCGGAGGGAGGAATGCGCCAAGGTATTCGAAGTCTCCGGGGGTGATCATTTCCGGATGAAGACTTGCGACATGTCGCTGGGATTCTGGCCCCGATTTTACTTCTGCTGAGATCACATCGGGAATCGGGCGAATTGCCGGTGTTGGTTGCTCCGACTTTTCCCGCATCGATGTCACCGCATGGACACGCATCGTCGATGGTGTGGTCGCGGTTATGGTTGTTCCGCCGTTTGTCAGCCAGCGCTGGCCGGTGCTCCGGACGTACCGTACTCCAAAAATCATCAGCGCAGGCATCAGAACTGAAGTCATCATCGAATTCAGATTACGCATGGTGACGTCTGGTGCTCATGTCTGATGGCAGGAATCAGTGTCCTGGAGGTCTGCTCCCGTCTGGTAGCGAGCAGAATCTCACGGCTTGAACTTCAACCGTAAGTCCCGGACGACACGGACGAGGCGGGCCTGAATCAAACGAGCCGCAAAAGCGACACGGATCAGGCGGCGGTTGTCGGTTGTAATAGATGGACTCAGAATTCCGAGAGCAGCGCATGCATCCGATGGATGGTGGATTTACGACATGACCAATCCGCCGGGCCGCGACCTGAGTCGTTCAGAGAGCCTGGGCATCAGGCCATATGACAGAGCCAGCAGCTTGATGGGATGAATCGTCGGTATGGTCGCAGCTTGTTCCATCTGCATTCGGCAGGCACTGCAATCTGTGACGCCGGCGTTGGCATCGATGGTCTGCATCTCACGGATGAGTCCGGCGCCGATTTCGATGGACTTCTCAAAATTCGCTGCTGCAATCCCAAATGTGCCAGCCATACCGGTGCAGCCTTTTTCAATCATCAACACCTTGAGCTCCGGAATCAATGCCAGTAGTTCCAGCATTGGCGTGCCCTTTCGCAGCGCTTTCACATGGCACGGCGTATGCCACGCAATTCGCATGGGCAGCGGTGAAAAGTCCCGCTTGAGCAAGCCACGCCGATGCAGATCTGCCAGAAACGACCCGGCATCTGTTGTCTGCTGTGCGACAATTCCGGCATCGTCGTTTTGCACCAGCATCGGGTATTCCTGAGTCAGACACAGCGCGGAGGTCGGTTCCGTGCAGACGATCGCGTAGCCTTCTCGTGCCGGTTCGATCAATTCACGGATATTCTGTTCCGCGAGAGTTCGTGCACTGGCAAGGTCACCGTTGCTGAACATTGCCATCCCGGATACCGTCTGACCTGGCGGAATGAAAACGCGATAGCCGTTATGTTCCAGGACACGGACAAACGCTTCGGCAAGTTCCGGATCGTGATGATTTGCGAAATAGTCCACAAAGTACACGACAGTCGGTTTGTTACTTCCCGGCGCGCCGGAATTCTGATTTCTCAACACGCGCTGCGACTCAAGGAACGGCGTTTGCGTAAATCGAGGAAGGCGTCGCTGTGCCGAAATGCCAAGAAACTTTTGCAGGCATCTGCGAAAGATTGAGTTATTGAGCAGGCGATTTGTGACAAACGACACACTTGACGCCATCTTCGCGTAGGTATGAACGCGCGACAATAACCATGCCGTCTTGCTGAGCCCATGGGCCTGAACATGCTGAGCACGGGCTTCAATCAGCAGGTGCGGGATGTTGACTTCAGACGGGCAGTCGAGTTGACACTGTTTGCAGTTAAAGCAACTGGCCAGCAGCCGGGACGTGTCCTCCTGCGCCAGTAATTCCTGCACGCTGTTTGTACACAAACTGTTGCGGACGACATTTGCCTTGGCACGCGGGGAAACTTCTTCGTCGCCGTTTTCTTCCACAAACGGACACATGCGCTGCGGGCTGACCTGCGTGCGACACGTCCCACAGCCATTACACCGCACGGCAGCATCGGTAGCTTCTGCAGCTGTCCACGCAAGCTGCATGACGGGCAACAGAGGCTTTGACTGGATCGCGGAAACTTCATCAACCATTGGTCGAGTGCGCCGCCAGTTCCTGACAGTCAGCGAAGGATCATTACTGATAATTTTGTCAGGATTCATTAGTTTCTGAGGATCAAACACATCCTTGATCTGCTGAAAGACACGATACAACGCCCCATATTGCGTACGAATGAAGGCAGTGCGAGAAAGACCGTCTCCATGTTCACCGGAAATCGTTCCGCCGAAATCACGAACCTTACGATACAGATCGCGGGCGATGGCTTCCATTGCCGTGGCGTCGCCGCGACTCGGAATCGGCATGATAGGGCGAAAGTGGAGCTGCCCGGATGCAGCGTGGGCATACAGCGTCGCCGTGACCTCGTGGCGTTGAAAAACCCGCTGTGCGACGGGAAGAAACTCCGCAAGTCGCTCTGGCGGCACTGCCACATCTTCCACAAAAGGCAATGGTCGTGAATTGCCCTTGAGGCCGGCGAGCAGCGAAACGACTTTTCCTGGGAGAGCCCACAACAATTCGACCTCTTCGTAGCTGGATGCCTGACGAGTCAATTGAAAATCAATCCGGCGATCGTTCAGTAATCGTTGCATATCGTCCAGCCGTTGCAGGACTTCACGCTCGCTGAAGCCGGAAAACTCAATGATGAGACCGGCTTCAGCATCCGGCAGAATGATGTCACGAAATCGCTGGTCGGCCCCGCGTCCCAGACTCAACAGCCTGCGATCCAACAGGTCGCACGCGCTGGGTTCAAGTGGCAGGATTAACTGCATTGCCTGAATCGCACCTTCAAGCGAACCAAACATCAGGATTGCTGCGGATCGATTCTTCGGAAGCGGCGTGGTAAACAACGTTGCCTCCGTGAACAGCGCCAGCGTACCTTCGGATCCGACGAGCATGCGTGCGACGTCCAGGCGATCGTTCTGCAGAATGCCACGCAGTCGATAACCGCAGCAGTTCCGCAACAACGGCGGCTGAAGCTCACGGAAAAGTTGCTCGTTTTCTCGCAGAAGTTGTTCGATCTGCTGCAACAGCAAAGCACGTCGAGTGGTCGCTGTCATCATCGACAGCGTGAGCGTCTCGAATTTTTGTGAGTCTGAGAGGATGACTGGATTGTCACGGTTCGGAGACGCTGTCTCCGACGGCGTATCTCGTCCTGCCAGCAATTCACGGCCCAGTTCCAGACATTGCCCCCCGGACAGCACGCATTCAATCGATTCGACATGATCGCGCGCGGAACCAACTCGCACGGCATGGGAACCTGCTCCGTCTACTCCCAGCATTCCACCCACAGTTGTGATGCGACTGTTTGACGGGTCAGGTGCGAAGTAACGACCATGTTCACGCAACTGCTCGTTGAGTTTCTCGCGGACGACACCGGGCTGGACGCGAACCCGGTCAGTGGAAATCGACACAATCTGATTCATGTGCCGGGAAAAGTCGAGCACAATTCCGCTGCCGATCGCTCCTCCTGCAAGTCCGGAACCGGCTCCACGCGCGATCAGCGGGATGTTATTATCGGCTGAGTACGCAGCCAGGATCTCGACATCGCGAGTCCGACGCGGAAAGACGACTGCCAGTGGTTCGATCTCATACAAACTTGCATCGGTTGAGTACGCAGCGACAGCCACGCGATCGACGCGGAGTTCCCCCTCGATCGTGTCGTTGAGGTCCTCAACCAGTCTACGACGCCGTTCTTCCACGAATGTCCGTTCTCAGTTTCAATGTGTCGCTTCGCGCTGCCGCAGATCCTGTTGTCGATAGCGTTCGGCTGTTTCAAGATCGAAACGCGGATGCTGTTCGCTGATTATCGCCTTCCGGTGCCGTGCGCCGCAGCGATAACAAACCAGCATATCGCCCATTATCGTATAGAGTACCATGTCAATCAAACCAGCGAACATCAGAATGCCTAAGGCAATCGCCGGTTGATAAAATGCCCACGCCACGCAACTGAGAATGGCCGCAGTCGCCACAAGTGCCAGCCCCAGCGCAGGCGGAAAATCCTTCTGACGCCACAGATCCTGACATCCACACACACGACAACGGCACAGATGCCCGTCAGCAAAATCATGACCGCCTTCGTCGCGATTCCATTGACATTCGCCGCACCGCACTGTGGCATCAGCTGGTTCGGGGGCCGCCAATCGTCGTTTCTGACAGACCGGACATTGAAAAATAATGTGGGTTGCGATGGGAATGCCCCTGAAGATGCCGAAAATTTCAGACACGGGCAAGCCCCCCGTTGCAGATTTATTCACCGAGGGCTTGGAAAAGGGGTCAGGAACCAATAGTGCGGAGCACCCTTTGGGCCATTTGGCTATTGGTTCCTGACCCCTTTTCCAAGCACCATGCGCTCCGTCTGTTCCCTCAATACGGTATCCGCAGGTCGCGTTCCAGCAAAGCAGCCGTCATTTCGCCCATGAAAACGAGAATGAGCGCGGCGAAGAGTACGCCCGTGGCCGACTGCGTATTGCGGTATTTCAGGATTCTGGCGACAATCACCGCAGTCGCAAATGGCACGAGAATTCCTCCGACAATTCGAACGATAAGCCACAAAAGATGGACCAGGTCATGCGATGCGAATCCAAATCGGAAAAGTGAAAGAGACGTCATCAGCAATCGCCCGACCGCAGCAACAGCCAATGCTTTCGTGAACCACGACAGCGGACCGATGGACATCGTCGGAGTCGTGAGATACCAGTGCCCGAGCAGCATACCGGTCAATGTTGCACCCAGGACTGCCGCTGATGCGAGGTCAGACAGAAGCAGATTCATAGCGTCGGAATTCAGACCACTCGCAAAAGAGGCTGTCACCAGAGAGAAGAGGCACAGGAGGGAAACCGCATAGATTGCCATGACCCCCGGCAGTCGTCGTCCCAATTTCCACACGATATGCCCCGCAAATGCAACGACAGCGGCGATGAGCTGCGCGATTCGAATCAGCTCACTTCCCGCCTCAATGCGCATGCCGGTTGTCATCACATTGGTATGCGAATTCGACTCCTGCGAAGCAACGCGCGGGTGTATGACGAGCACCAGCAGCACACTCAGCCCCAGTGCGACCAGCATCTGAATCCGGAAGAAGCCATCGGTCACCTCCTTGCGGGGCATCAGCAGCCACATCAGCGCAATCCCCGTGACCAGTTTCAGTACAAAAGTTTCAATCATGACCGGGCATCACTTGCCATTGATGAGAGCCATTGCTTCGGCGCGGCTGGCGAGGTTGTTGCGGAACATGCCGCGGACGGCACTGGTCACAGTCAACGCTCCAGGTTTTTTTACACCACGGATTGTCATGCAGGTGTGTTCGGCTTCGATGACCACAATCACGCCGTGGGCCGTGAGTTCGTTTTCGATCAGGTCGGCGATCATGTGAGTCATGCGTTCCTGAACCTGCGGGCGGCGAGCAATCTCATCCACGACCCGTGCCAGCTTGCTCAGCCCCGTCACCTTGCCGCGTGGAATATAGCCCACATGCGCTTTTCCCATAAAGGGCAGCAGGTGATGTTCGCACATGCTGTTGAAAGAAATATCCCGAACGAGCACCATTTCGTCATACTGCTCTTCGAAGACCTTCTGCAGATGGCGTCCGGGTTCAACGTGCAGACCTCCGAAAATCTCCGCGTACATCCGAGCCACGCGGGCGGGCGTTTCTTTCAGGCCATCGCGGTCCGGATTCTCTCCGACCGACAGCAGAATTTCCCGTACCGCTGCTTCAATTCGTGGCTGATCCACCACGCGAGCTTCCGGAGGAATCGCTCCGCCAGCAAGGAATTTGTTGATGTCAGTCATTGAGGTCCCATATCGTTGAACATTTTTACTCGTGGTTGCAAACCACAGCATGCATCGATTCTAAGGTTCTCAATCGTTCCGAACACCATCAGATTGCATGAATCGCCGGAACGGGAGAATTTCGCAGGAACGGAAGCCTTCACCGGCGATGAAGGCTCAGACGCGACATTGCCACCGTGGAAGCAGAACTGGCGGGTACACCGCTGAGAACTGCAGTCGCCTGGCGTTCGATGATATCCGGTGGCATAAACCGGTCCAGACGCGGTCGAAAGACCACAAGCAGAAACAGCGGCATATACCATTGAACGTAGGTGCCAATGTCGTCCGGATACCACATCTGGGCGGCCACTACCAATGCCGTTGAATTGGCCAGCAGATTTTCCAGATTTCGCGGTCGAGGCAGTACGGTCATGGCAGTCAGCATCACAAAGAAAATAGCAGCCATCGGGATGCGGATAAACAAATGACTCACGGACGTCTGCGAAACGCTTAGCGTGTCGTCGAGCAGACGGTATACCGTCCAGTTTGTACTAGTCACAACGCGATTGAGGAACGAATCGGCATCTCCGGAAATCATCATCAGACAGGTCGCCAACACGGCCACAATAGCCAATACAGACACTCCAAACCGAATGGCCCCCTTGCGGCCGTAAAACACGGCCCACAAAGGCAACAGGAAGACCGCAAAGAAAAGGGTGCCACATGCCAATCCCAGCAGCACGCCGGCAACCGTTGGCTTTCGGTAACTGGCGATTGCCCAGATCAGGCACGCCGCCGGCAGGACATGGCTGAGCTTATGCACATTCGCAGCGGTGCAAGGCAGCAGCAGATAGAGACAACTCATTGCGACACCCAGTTGCCAACTGGCGAAATGTTGACGTCCAATGTACAGCAATCCAATGATGACTACTAAATGTGCCACGACGACCAGAATCCGAGCGACGAGCAGCTCCGTGTCACGGGTTTCACCCGTGTTGACGGACACAGAATTTGGCAAGGTTCCAGACAACTGGGCCATCGCCGCCCCACCCGCCGCAATCAGTGTTTCCGTCGGTGCCGGCACGTCACCGAGGACTTCCGTTCGGCTGACTTCTACTTCGCGCCGCTGCAATAATGCTCGACCGTGTTCAATGGCTTTGACGTTTGTCACGGGAGCAGGCTTCAGAAAGACTCCAAAGGCCAGAATCGCAAACGCCGGAATACACAGAAACGTAAGTCCTGCCGGATTCAGATTCTGATCCAGTCGAGGACGCCGAGTGAGAGACTCATCAAAGAGTAATCGCACCACCAGCAATACCGCCAGAGCCACGAGTGCCAGTTTACTCCATGTGTACAATGGATGATCTACGGCGATCATTGTACGAATTGGAGTCGTCCGAATCTCGTCACCTGACGAGGCATCACCTGGTGGATTCTTTGGCGAACCTGGATGCAACGAATCCGTCTCTGCCATCGCTGACGACACAGACTCAACAACTTCTGCGAAATACGGCACATCTCGAAAATGGCTGTAAACGACGACCGCAGCAGCAATCAGCAGAATAAGGACCAGATCGAGATTTCTGATTGTCAGCGCGCGTGAAAAACGAAAATACACTGCGATGACAAGCAGCGAAGCATATGCCAGCCACGGAAGATCCGCGACAGGGGCCAAAGGAAATTGTGTGTCCATTGCTAAATGCGTTCGAACGAATGTCACCATGTCTTCAACAGGACGACTCATTGCCTGCTGATAGTGACAGCCGACCAAACAAAACGCGCAGCCACCATGTTGCGCGGACCCGGAAATCTTCCGTCCCCACGGAAGCCATGCCATTCGGAACTGAAGATACAGCAGTCAAGCGCCATCACAGGCTCAATCGACTACGATACGCAACATTTCCGATCGCCAAGATTACCTATTGGACGTGTTTCATCGCGAATTGGCAACTGGTTGCTCGCTCTTTTTGCGAATCTCGCGATGATTTCTGAAAGTCTCCGGATAAGACTTAACAATTTATCACGATTGTGAGGGTACGGAACGCATTTCATGCAGCCTCATGGGTTTTTGCCGCCAGCTCCTCCTCCACTTTGACGATTGCCGCTGCCGCCGCGTTTGCCCGAAGAACTACGACCTCCTCCACTCAATGAGTTGCCACCACTCATGCCACCCCCGTAGCCTCCACCGCCCTCAGACCCGCCCATCATCCCTCCCATCATCCCGCCCATCATCCCGCCCATCTTCCCGGAACCAGACATGCCTCCGGATTCTCCGCCGTCACCATAAATTCCTGGCGCGGCAGCGTTTGAGTCTTTTTTCAGGTGTTCATAGAGTTTCAGAATGTCCTGATAGAACTTCGTGTCAAGTTGCTGGTTGCGTGGACGGCCTCCGTTTGTTACCGAGTCACCGACGTAACGAGTCACAATAGCACCATTACTGTCCACGACAGTAATTCGGTCAGAAAGTGGTTTTTGGCCGCGCAATGCGTCAATATGTGATTTTAATTCAGGACTTTCGCCGCTGTTGAGTCGAATCGAGGGTGAAATTGCTGCGAGCAAGTCAGGCGATTTGAATTCGAGACTCTGAATTTCCAGAACAGATGTGGAGAGATCCACAACTTCAACGTCCGACTTGCCGCCAATGCGAGAGCCGACGCGCACTTCAAGATTCGCCATGGCAGGTGTTCCTGCTTTTTCGTTTTCATAATACATGCCAACTTTTACCGACTGCGGATTATCGGCACGTTGTGTGTAGTATCGATACGACTGAGGTACAAACGTTGGAGTCGTTGGTTCACTCCAGTCGGAGAAAATAGTTGCCTGCGTATTGAGCTCCGGCTGTTCAAGTTGATCAACGGGGTACTTGAAATTTGGATTTTTCATTTCAAGGCGGACACGATAAATATAGGTGTTGCCACGATCACAGGTGAAGTCCATAAACCGCACCAGCAGAACTCGGCCTGTCGACATGGCCTTATTGATAAGCTTCTTCAGTTCCTCTTTGTTGTCGTACCTTGATTTCTGTTCTTTCTGTGCCGGATCTTTGCTGTCGTTTATTTCGTCAAACAGATCATCTGTCAGATTTGTCGTATCGTTGACTGCATTGTTCAAGTCTGCGCTGTTCAGCATGAAGCGCGTGAAGCCGCCTTTTTTGGTCTGATCCGGCATCATTTTCTTGCGTTTTTCCGCTTCTTCAAGCAGCTTCGCGTTATACCGATCGACCAGTTGCTGCTCTTCTTCGTCCAGTTTGAAATCGTCCAGCTTCCTGTGGGATGCGTCCGCAGTTGTCCACTTTCCAGCCGCTAACCGCAGTAATGGCATCGTCAATTCGCTCCGTGTCACGCTTGGATTCACGACATCCAGGTCGAATGCAAGAGACTTAGAAAGGATTTCACCGATTTCGTCGGTTGAGATACTTTCCCATTCACCTGACCACGGTTCAGTTCCTGGCACTTCTTTCTTACGTTCAATCTGGAAGCCCACAAATTCGATTGCACGAGCCACCTGCGGGTCGGCTTGAGGCAGATGCAGTGATTCAGAGACTGAGCGGATCTGCTCCAGAAGCGGGAAAATCATGCGGACAGAAACGCCGCTATGGTAACGCACTTTGCGTTCCGCTGAGGCCGACATCATCCCGCCGAACCCACCACTTTCTCCGTAGCCACTGTCTCCATAACCAGACCCCGTCATACCACCCATCATACCACCCATCATACCCGCGCCGCCGCTCGACATTTCGCCGACCATGTCACCCGTCATTCCGCCCGCATCGCCAGGAGCACCAGCGAATCCGCCTGCAGAACCCTTCCCGCCAATTCCTGACGCGCCACCTGCACCACCCGGATATCCTCCGGCCGCCCCTTGCCCACCAAGACCCGCTGCACCGGCGAGGCCACCATTCTGTCCGGCCAGTCCACCTCCTGCAACGCCAAAGAGTTTTTCGACATCTTCACCAACTTCCGGTTCTGCTTTCTTGTCCTTCTTCGCCGGATCGGCTTCTTCGGCCTCTTCATCTTCAATATCAGGTTTCTCTGCCATCACGATCGCGACAGCATTCGCTTCCGGATCGGTGGGTGCAAGCACAATGACCGCCCCACGCCGTTCACGTTTGCGATGAATCGGTGCATTCCAGGGTTCTCCTGTCGAAAACCGTTCGAGGTCTTCAGTTTCAGACTGCATCCGTTCCGCGAGTGCAAGTACATCCGGCGTATCGTCGAAAGACGCTCGCTTGTCTTCGGTGAAAGCATTCGCCAACCATGCGGATCGTGTTCGTTCAGCCACCGCATTCAGATCGTCCGGTTGTTTTGAAGATGGAGACCAACTCGCGGTTGCTAGCCCGGTCAATCCCAGCAGGACAACCAGGGCCGCGCCGATTTTTTCTCCGTGGTTCAGCAGCAACGCCTTGAAATCAATGCCTTTTAATTTCGCCATGACAAAGCTCCCCAGATTGTCTTACTCACCGCGTTCGATATGCAGCAAAAATTACAGATTGATCACGAACAGGAATGTTTCACAGAACTCTTACGGTAATGGTGTGTCAGGTGGACTTGTCTCAGGAGGAACACTCTCACCCTCGGGGACCGCAGGCGTTCCATCACCGGCTGGCTTTGGATCGGCCCCCTGAGAGGAAAGCGACTGCCCTGGACCGCCATCGACCGCCGTTGGTCCGACCGCAGAAGTATTCGGAACAGGCGCGCCAGGTACAGCAGCTGCTGGACTTTCGGACGCACCGGGTACAACAGTTGCTGGAGTCTCCGATGCACCGGGTACAGCAGTTCCTGGAGTTGATTTTTCAGCTTCCTTGGCAGCTGCCTCTTCTGTCTTCGCCTGAGTCTTGGATTCTTCCGGTGTCATGTAAAGAGTCAGCAGTCCGCCGATGCGAACATCAATTAACAGTGGGTCTGCCATTGCTGCATTCAGCGTTTCAGCACCGATTGCCGCCCCGGCACCCATCATGCCGATGCCACCACCTTCACCCGAGTGGCCACCTTCACCCTGCATTCCACCAAGTCCGGAAAAGCTATCTCCGTTTCCGACACCCCCTCCTATGCCTGCAGACATTCCACCGCCTTTTCCCGGGCCACCAGCCATACCTCCCAGAGACTCACCACCAGGCATTCCCATTCCACCGCCCGACATGCCCCCGCCATAATCTCCGGGCATACCTCCCCCGTCACTAAATGCTCCAGACATGCCTCCCCCGCCACCATAGCCGCCCGACATGCCTCCCCCGCCACCGGCGGATCGCGATTTGATTTCGACACGTACAATTTCAACAGGGAAATCAGAATTGGTGAGTTTTGCAAGCAAATCCGGCAAGCGTTCATCGCGGATCAGAACGTCCAATAAAAACGCACGCGTCTTGTACCCTTGATCTTTTTCCGCATCATCGACGTAGCGAACTTCTTTCGTCGAAGCAGAGGATTTTGCTCCGCTCCCTGATTTTGGCGAGCCCGTCTCACCCATCATGGAGCTTCCCATGCCTCCGAAACTTCCGAATCCACCCATTCCTCCACCACCGGCACCGGCTACTGCACCAAATTCTTCAACCAACAGGTCGCCCCCGCCGTTGCCTTCAAAGGCTGTTCCTGGATGTGAATGCGACGCTGCACCGCCGCCGCCACCTGCGCCAGACATTCCACCCATTCCTCCGTCACCACCCATTCCGAGGCCACCCATCTCTCCACTACCCATTCCTCCTCCCGGCTTTCCGGCGCCTCCCATTCCGCCTCCCATTCCTCCTCCGCTCGTGGCACCTGGCTTTGTCTTACGGTCACCTCCGCGCAACGTCAGTTGCTTGATTTCAGGTACCTGGGATTCTGTGATTCGTGTGGCAGAATCGTTCGTCTTCGAAATGGAAGTCAAGAGTGCTTTAAGCAACCAGATGTCTTCCTGATTCGACCAGATTTCGTTGGAAGAAGGATAATCGATCTGCCATTTATTGAACGGTTGCCGAGTGATCCGGTTGGCGTCAACCAGCACAAGTCCTTCACCTGTGTCGTGTTGAAAAGGCTGCACAATTTTCAGCAGATCTTCAATTTGTGTTTGATAAATTGACACCCAACGTTCGCGAGTTTCCTTCGAGTTAACGTCAGCAAAGTAAGAAATTTTTTGCATTTCGCTACGAATCTGTTCCGGCCATTCTCTGGCAGCCTGCTGACGTTTCCAAAGTTGGCGTGAGGCGTCCTTGTATGCTCCGGCATCCAATTCATTTTCTTTCTTGCCACCTGCCACCCAGTCTTTATTTGGGTCTGTCTTACCCTTGTCTGCACTGCTGAATGATTCATCAACAGATTTTTTGCGGAGGTCTGTCTTTGCTGCAAGATCACCGCTGGCGGTCCACCATCCGACGAGGACGAAGATCAGCGCTAACCCAAAACAGATCCAGTATCGTTGCTTCAAATACGGTTGAAGTTTTTCCATGACTCAAAAACTCCCGACGAACTGACAGATAAGATTAATTGAACTCAAACCGCATCACTGCATTATTTTTTGTTGGCTGTTTCAACTGTTTCCGCGACCGGCGGGCGTGGATCAACTTCCTTGCGCCCCTTTTCCAATGTTGGAATCCATACAAATTGAACCACGAAATCCGTGCGATCAATATACTGGATCTTTTCCTTTTGCTGTTCTTCCAGTAACGGGCCGCTCAATCCAATCTGGTTCGTGCCACCAACGCCGCCGCCAGCCATTCCGGAGCCGCCCGCTCCGCCGCCGGGCATCCCGGAGTATTTGCCACCTCCGCCGCCGGGCATCCCGGAGTATCCCGCTCCCCCGCCGCCCATCCCAATACCGCCCGCTCCGCCGCCGCCCATCCCAAGACCGCCCGCTCCGCCGCCGCCCATCCCGAGAGATTCTCCACCAGACCCTTGCATCATACCTTGTCCGCTGCCATACCCTCCTCCACTCATACCCTCCATCTCTCCGCCACCCATATAGTCACCCATGCCCTTCATCCCACCCATATATCCGCCTGCGCCGCCCGATCCTCCCGTCAACAAGGCTCCGGCACGTTCATTTGGATCATATGGGGTTTTCGTTGTTATGGAAAACGCGAGAATCGGGTGCGAGATTCCAATTTTTCCAACCGGCACGGTCACACCACCGGAATTCAATTCCCACTGTCGAAGTTTTTCCACCAGCGTGTTGTCCAGATAGAGTCGGCCTCGCATCGCGAATTCGGCTTTCTCATTGTTGTGCAGATGGAATCCTTTCAGCGTGACAATATAGCCTTCCTTCTTTTCCGGTGGGGTGCGATCACGAGCCTCAAAGTCGCCCAGTCGGGATTCTGGTTTGGCATCTGCGAATTTCTTGTGCCAATCTGACACATCCGCAACCCTCATCGTGGTGAAGGAATGAATTCGCACCTTGTTCTGCAGCGTTATGTCAGAAACATCCAACTGTTCGCCTTCGTCACGGGGCATACATTCATTGACCGCTTTGAACAACTCCATCCAGATTGCGCGCTTTTCCAGGGGGGCAACGAGTCGATCAATCTTTTCAATAATATTCTTGTGCTCACTTTCCGTCGCAGCGAATGTCGCTTTTTGATTGCCAATCTCGGATTGGATACCAGCCACAAATTTCTGCTGTTCGTCCCATTTGCTTTCGCCATACGACCCCAACACAGATGCACTTCCCATAGTGCCCACACTCATTGCCAACAGCAACCCCGCCGCAGCCGCAATTGCCCACGGCTTTTTGCTGCGAATCTTGCGATCCATCGCGATCTCAGGCGGCAGCAGCGTAGTCCGAATTCGTGTCTTTCCAATCGCCTGCAGAGCCAATCCGTAAGGCACAGCAAACGTCATCATGTTGTCGATAAAAAGTGGATCGGTGAGCACCGAATCGCCCGTGACACCTTCCAGACTTTCCAATCGTTCCACTTCATATTGCAGATTCTGTTGCAGGAATTTCTGCAGACCTGCCAGTCGGAATCCATTGCCAACACCAATGATCTTACGGATCTTTGCAGATCGATTCACACTTCCAAAATAACCGATTGACCGCTGAATTTCTGACACGTAATCATTGAACACCGGCCTCATCGCCTGAAATACAGCCTTTGGATCTGGTGCCTTGGTTGCGTTGCACTTCAGATGTTCTGCCTTGGCAAACGTGAGCTTCATTTCACGAGTCAGAGCTCGAGTGAAATGGTTGCCGCCGATCGGAACGTTTCGAATCCAGATGCTGCGTCCGTTCGATACCAGCAGCGTCGTGTTATCTGCCCCCATGTCCAGAATGACGTAGTAATCTTCTGCCGCAGCTGGCTCCGGTGTGTCGGCCGTTTTGCGGAAACCCAATACGTCATACGACAGATAGTTGTAGAGTGCCAACGGGGCGATCTGGACAATCTCCACTTCTTTGCTGTTATTCGTAAATGGCTTCAGAGCATCATAGACCAGCTCTCGCTTCATCGCGAACAGCCCGACTTCTGCCTCCAGCATGAAGCCGCTTTCTTCGACGCCGCCACCAATCGGCTGGTAATCCCAGATCACATCGTTCAAATCGAACGGAATCTGCTGCCGTGCTTCATATTTTACAATCTCAGCCACCTTGCTGGATTCGACTGGTGGCAGCTTGATGAACTTCGCCAGCGAACTCTGACCGGGCACGCTGATGGCAATCAAATCGCCATCAATTTTGTTCCGGTCGAGAAACGTTTTCATCGCCTCACGGATCAGTTCTTCCGGAATCGCATCAGGCTGACTGAGGATTTTAGGATGAGGAATATAGTCAAACGCCGCCGCGATCACGCGTTCGCCATCGTCTGAGACGCGAAGTTTCATCGCTTTCAGGCCTGCCTGACCAATGTCAATGCCCCACGCGCTGACTGGTTTCGCCATGATACGCCTCGATTTTTTGCAGATTTAAGTGACATGAGTTCGACAGGAATTTGCCGTTTGGCAAAAGTACCAGCAGCTTTGCGGTCCCGTCAACCAATTTTGAAACACCAAACCACCGCAATCTTCGGAAAGATGCAGTTCGACCAGACTTGCGGTCGTTTTGGACCTCGCGACTCCGGATTTTCCGGTCCTCAGCCGGCGTGTAGGACGAATCTCGTCACTTTGAAGTTCCGTAAAACTCGGAAATTCTGATTGTTCCGGCCAGAATGTCGGGAGTGTCAGTTGTCGTACGCTCTGCGTGTTCAGCAATGCAGTCATCCGCATGAGGGACAACCGAATGAATCGCACGGAAATAAACAGCGCACAGCCTGCACGCCTCTCGAACCTGTGGCTCTTCCAGAATCTCGAAAATGTGGCAGTCGTGGCCGCGTGAGGTATAAGCCAATCAGCCCGTAAAAGTGTGTCGGCGTCCGTAAAAGCTCCCCGCCAATCCGAGAGCCCGGCGTGTTATTGTCTGCCATCACCGTTATATTAACGCACTGCGTTTAAGTTCGACCTGCGCCAAATCTGGACGCAGGGCAAGACGCATCGTCCCTTCCCAGCGCTCACACCGTTGATGTCGAGAATCGACATGACAATTCCCTCAACACGAACCTGCCATCAATGTCCGTTGCTCAAGATTTTTCCGAAATCAGCGTGCTGATTCCTGGATATTCCATCGAGGATCTGCCGACTGACCTGCCGGAAGAGGATGCCGCAAGCCTGCTCAACGCCGTCGCATGCGCATGGCATCCGCGATTGATTCAGCGATCAGGCGGCATTCCGCTCTTTCGCCAGGCAGAATCTCTCACCGGTTATCCAGGTCGCCGAATTGTCTTCGTTCCCAATTCCTCAGAATCATGGATGCCGCACGAATGGCGTGCCGTCTTTCGCGAACAGGGACATATCGTGCTGGCAGGTTGTTCGAAACGAGAAGACTGGCTGACCGCGATTGATGCGGCTTTGGCGGAAGAGGCCGGTGCTTCGGATGAGGCGAACAATGCAGACGCGGAAGCCATTGCAGATGCGTCGATTTGTCCGAATGCTGACGTATCGGGGCTCTCGCGTAACTCGTCCACGGTGCCTGTCCTGATCGATGATTTTCTGGCACTCGGCACTGTCATGCTGCAAGTGCAACTGCTCAGTCGTCGCCGACATCATTTCGTGGACGCCGACAATCTCCTGCTGAGCCGCGAAGTTCGCCTGGCTGCCGACGCATCTCTCCTTGGCGACGAAGCTGTGGTCAAGGCGCATCTGAAGAGATGTTTCGAGCATCTCCGTGACACGCGGGAGAAGTTCTATCCGATGAACTGTTACCTGCTGGATCTCTGCATCCCCGGTGACAATGACCCGGCCTCCGAAGTCTCAGACCTCATTGCCTCCGCCACACCTGCGACGCGACTGAATCTGTTCGCAACCGGACGTGATCTTGCGACATGGGTTCAGAAAGATGCAACACTCGCAACACAACTGAAGCAGGCGATCATCGATGGTACACTGACTCTGCTCACCGGCCATGACGCAGAGATTCGCCCTTCGCTGGGTTCTATGGCAGCGACACTGACAGACATCGAACGCTGCCGCCGGACGTACAGCGACATTGTGGGTTCTCCGCCACGCCACTGGGCTCGTCGTCGCTATGGCATGACCGCTTCTTTTCCATCACTGCTGACGTACTTTGGTTTTGAATCCGCCCTGCATATTGCACTTGACGACGGACTTTATCCCGACAAAGAACGCAGTCAGTTTGAATGGCAGGCTCCGGACGGTTCTCAGATTCCCGCCGCATCACGAATCCCGCTGGCCATCGACAGTGCCGCCGGATTTCTGCGGTTTGCAGATCGCTACAACGAAAGTATGCAGGACGATAACACGGCAGCGCTGTTTCTTGCCCGCCTGCCTGCTCTCAAAACGCCGTGGCTGCACGATCTGCACGTCGCTGCCGGCTTCGCGCCGGTGCTCGGTGAATTTACCACGATGGATGCGTTGGTACATCTCTGCAACGGCAGCCGCATGAGCGAACGCTATCAACACTCGGAATACCTCGCGCCGTATCTGATTCAATCGTCTGTGCTCAAAACCGAAGCTCCCGTATCCGGCCCGGCGCAGTTACGGCAGCTGCAGCAGCAACTGGAATCACTCCGCACGCTGTTCGCAATGACTCGCCTGGTAAAGGCTGATGCAGAGGTTGACGTCATCAACGCGCAATTCACGAAGATCGAATCGGAACTTGCCGAACTTGAGCTTCAACATGTCGATACCGCTACGATGCTATCCGCCAAGGACACGGCTTTGAATACTGCATCTGCATCCATCAACTCTCAACTCATCGCCATCTCGGACAAACTGGCATCTGCCCTCCGTTCACGAATTCCACAGCAATCTGCTGACATCCGAGGTCTGTTCATTACCAACACCATTCCGTTTGGTCGCACTGTCGATGTGGCATGGCCGGCTTCGTGGAAACGTCCGGCGGCTTCGAATACGATTGAGCTGGCGGAACGCACCAGCAACGAAGAACGGCTGCTGGTCAGATTGCCTCCCGGGGGATTTGCGTGGATCGTCGAATTCGGATCCAGTCAGACGCCTCAATCGCTGCTCGGACAGATTCCTCGTGAACCACCGCTTGCTGAATCACTGACGCTGCGGAATCGGCACTTCGAGGTCACGCTCAGCGACCGTACCGGCGGCATCGCGGCTGTGACATATCATCAGCAACGCGGGAATCGCCTGAGCCAGCAAACCTGCTTTCGGTACGAACGCGAACAGACGCTGCCGGGCGATGGGAGCGACGAAGTTCGTAAATCAGCATATTCAACGACCCATCTGACTGAGCACCGGATTCTCCACGTTGGCACCGTGTTTGCAGCAATCGAAACCACCTCTGAGCTGCGATCGCCCACCGACGGATCAACACTGGCCATCGTGCGTCAGATCACATCGATCGATCGAGCCCAACCCCGAATTCATGTCACTCTGATATTTGATCGACTTGTGACGCGCGTCAAGGGAAACCCCTGGCTGACCTACTTTGGCTGCCGCTTCGCATGGGACAACGAAGCCGCGTCAGTGACACGCAGTGTCATGGGGCATGCCGCAGGTTTCCGTTCAGAGCGATTTGAATCGCCGGACTACGTGGAAGTCAGCGATCCCGACCATCGCTTCGTTATTGCCACGCACGGTCGTCCCTATCATCGCCGATCAGGTCCGCGAATGATTGACAGTCTACTGATTGTCGAGAGTGAGCCGGCTCGGGAATTTCAGTTTACAATCGACTTTGATCAATCATTCCCGTTGCGAACGGCAATCGATGCCATGACACCGGCGATTGTGACTCAGACAGCCGGCAGCGCACCGATGTCGATGTCGAGTGGCTGGATACTCGGACTTTCCGCTCGAAACGTGGCATTGGTTCATGCGGCAGTGCGCCCGGCATCCGACGATTCGGGCGAAGAGTTGTCTTTGCTGTTGACCGAAACCGAAGGAACGTCAGCAAAGTGTCTGATCCGCACAGCCCATCGACCAACGGCAGCGTTCTTGGTGAATGCCGACCGTTCACAAAAAACAGTTGCTGAAATTACAGATCAGGGAATTGTCGTGCAACTGAATGCGTATCAAATCAGGGAAGTGCTGCTCGTCCTTGAGGGTAAAAGTGAAAAATGATCATCACGATTGACGGACCAGCGGGCTCCGGCAAAAGCACTGTGGCCCGGTTGCTCGCTGAACGGCTCAACATTCGTTTCCTCGACACCGGCGCGATGTATCGCGCCGTTGCCCTGGCGGTGCTGAATGCGGCGGCGGATGAAAACGATCTTTCAGCGGTCGCGCAGATTGCTCGTGGCGTCACGATTTCGTTCGAGAAGGATCGCCTGCTGCTGAATCAAATGGATGTGACATCGGAAATCCGCTCGCCAGAAGTTACAGCGATTTCCTCGATTGTCGCATCGAACCCGGTCGTCCGCGAACGATTGGTCGAACTGCAACGCGACATCGGCAAACGCGGATGCATGGTGACGGAAGGCCGCGATCAGGGGACCGTGGTGTTCCCCCATGCCGAACACAAATTCTTCGTCAAAGCCAACCTCGAGGCGCGGGCCCGAAGGCGGCAGCGCGAGCTGTCTTACGAAGGCGTCAATCTGCCAATTTCCGTCGTCATGGATCAGTTGCGCACACGTGACGAGCGCGACGAAACCCGTGTGCATGCACCCATGAAGCCTGCCAGAAATGCTGTGGTCGTGGACACATCCGACCTCACGATCGCACAGG
>CAZFDW010000041.1:0-24175 GCA_964517865.1 uncultured Chitinophaga sp. | reverse complement strand
TATCCAGTCTCGAGTCCGTATTGAATGGACTTCGCCGGTGATTACACTGTGAACTGCATTTTCGCGGACAGATCATGCAACTCCCGTAGGGTGTGTGAAGCGGAGCGAAACACACCAGGTGCAGTATTCCGTGATGATCATGCGTTGCGGCTCCGCAGCCGGGCAGACATTTCCCGGAGATGTGATTGCACTTCGCATTGAAGGATGGAGCCGCTAACCTTGTGGGTGGTTTCAATTCACGCATTCGCCCACATACCGCTTGTGGCGCCTTACAATTTCACAGTACACAAATACGTGTCGCCAGCATCAGGAAGACCAGGCTTGAGTCTTCTGCCCGCTGGACGACGGAGCTTTCGATAGAGATGACGGAACAGAAGAAAATCCTGTCAGCGACGGTGACTGCTGAACCGGAACCGATGCGTCTGCGGGTGACAGGGATGACCTGCACAGGATGTTCATCTTCGCTGCAGCGCGTCCTTGAAACTCGCAGGGAGGTCACGCGGGCAAGTGTCAGCTTTGCTGCGGGGATCGCCACTGTAGAGGGCCCGAAACTTGATTCGAGTACACTCATTGACGTCATCCAGGGACGCGGTTTTGGGGCAGAGCTGATCAATCCTGATATCCCGTCCGACCAGACAAGTGATATCGAAAAGCAGCAACTGCGAAATGAAAGCATCTGGCGTCACAGAGCGATGGTCGGCATCGGATTGTGGGCACCGCTCGAGATTCTGCACTGGACTGCTGCGGCAATGGACTGGCACGGGCTGTGGATGTCGTGGCTGATGTTCGCCGGTGCGCTGGTGATCATCATTTTTGCCGGTTCGGAGTTCTACAGGTCTGCGTGGAACGCAGCGATCCGCCGCACAACAAACATGGATACATTGATCTCCATCGGTGCGACGACGGCGTTTGCTTATTCCACGATCGTGTTACTCTTTAAGCTCGACCATCCCACTTACTTTGCGGAAGCCGCCGGCCTGCTGGGCATTGTCAGTCTCGGCCACTGGCTTGAAGCACGCGCCAGTTTTCGGGCAGGATCTGCCGTGCGGGAGCTTCTGCAATTGCAACCGGAAACGGCAGAAGTGCTGAACGATGATGGTTCGACAAAGATCGTCCCCACCTCGCTCGTAAAAGCCGGCGAGCGTCTGATCGTTCGACCGGGCGGACGCATTGCTGTCGATGGTTTGGTTGTTGAAGGAGGTTCAGCCGTCGATCAATCGATCGTCACCGGAGAATCCGCGCCGGTCGATAAAATCCCCGGAGATGTGGTTGTAGCCGGATCCATGAATACGACCGGACGACTCACGGTGCAGACCACTGTCGATGGCCGACATACGACGATCACTCGAATTGCCGACCTTGTTCAAAGAGCTCAGACCAGCCGTGCACCGATTCAGCGGCTGGCGGACAGTATCTCGGCGATCTTTGTGCCGACGGTGCTGTCCATTGCAGCGGTGACTGTCATCGGATGGTGGATTTTCGGAGATTTTTCAAGGGGCATCATTTCTGCGGTCACGGTGTTAATTATTTCGTGCCCCTGTGCGCTTGGCCTGGCAACTCCTATGGCTGTGATGGTGGGCACTGGTGCGGCAGGTCGGCGAGGTATTCTGATCCGGAATGCAGAAACGCTCGAACGAGTCGGGAGAGCGACACACGTCGTCTTTGACAAGACGGGCACGCTGACATCAGGCCAGCCGGAAGTGACGCTGATTTCTCCCGATGCGGACCACACGGAAGTCGAACTGCTGCGGCTGGCGGCGTCGGTTGAAGCACCCAGCGAGCATCCGATCGCCAAAGCCATCGTCCGCGCGGCTGCATCTCGCGAACTTCCGCTTTCTGCAGTGGAAGACTTCAGGGCCATTCCGGGCCTGGGTGTCAAAGGTCTGGTTGACGGACGTGTCGTGACCGTTGATCGTGACGAACATGCGACCGCCCGCGTCACACTGGACGGTCACAGAATTGGCACATTGTCAGTAACCGATCGGCTCCGCCCGGATGCCATCGATGCAATCACCGCATTGAAGCATGCGGGGATTCAGGTTTCGATGTTGTCAGGGGACAAGTCCGCCACCGCAGTGAAAATGGGTCGAGAGCTGGGACTTTCTGAAGCGGAAATCATCGCCGACGCTACACCGGAATCAAAGGCTCAGTACATTCGCGCGCGTGGGCGTGACGTGATTATGGTTGGCGATGGTCTGAATGATGCGGTCGCCCTTGCCGTTTCGGGCCTTGGCGTGGCCCTGGCCTCAGGCACGAACGTGGCCATTGAAGCTGCGGCCGTGGTCATTCCGGGCGATCGAGTGCAGGCCGTGGCAGAGCTGATTGAACTGTCGCGGGCCACACTCAGAACGATTCGGCAGAATCTGTTTTTTGCCTTTCTTTACAACACTCTGGCAATTCCGCTCGCCGCCTTTGGTTTGCTCGGCACCAGCGGTCCTCTGTGGGCGGCCCTGGCGATGGGAGTCAGCGATTTCACTGTCGTTGGAAATGCACTGCGGCTGAAACGACGGCTGGACAGAATGTGACACGTTGCCGGAATTCAGCGGCTGATGTCCATCGTCGTGGCTCCGCCAAGACATCAATGCACCGCCAAGACATCACTGCCCAGCATGGCGTCATTTGCACTGTGGAAGCGATCGTTCCGAACGCATGCGGTTGGAGGAGCTCTGTCGACTGTGGCGCTGGCAGTGTGACGACGAGCGTTTCGAATGGACCGACATTCTCGTGAGCATCGGTCTTGATCGTCCAGCCTGATGGACCACGGGACATGGCAACGACTTGCGTCCTCGTCTGGGCGCGGATTGCGGAGGCGAGGTCAGCCGCGATCGCAGTCATTCCCGGCACACCAACATAACGCGGCTGCAACGAGGTGTTTGTCACGACCCCGTTTTCGAGACGGACAACGCGGCCAGGCCATTCAGCGAACGGAAAAAATTTCCCTTGAAGGAACACTTTTCCGTCGCAAGCCGCATGGCGGCGAACGATTTTGCTGTGTCCACGCAATCGCTTTACTCGGCAAAACCCTTGCTGCCCGCACAATCCGTCTGAGCTGTACCCGATCGGGCGCGGGACTTGCTTGGTGCCTCCACCACCGGTTGCGCCATTCGAGGCGCTGAGGGGCTGGATATATTTCGTTCACGGATGAACTTTTAATGATCTCAGGACTTTACAGCGCGGCGACGGCCATGGATGTGACGAATCGGCGACATGAAATTGTCGCCGAGAACCTCGCAAATCTGCAGACGCCCGGTTATCGTCGCCGTGTCCTGTCTCAATCAAGTTTCGACGCGATGATGCAACCGCTGCAGGGGGCAAAGGACGGCGTCGATTCATCCACACTGCTGGGAGCGACCACGGGGCCGACGCAATTCGATTTCACGCAGGGCCACATCCAGGAGACAAAGCTCAAGCTCGACGTCGCCCTCAACGGCGAGGGCTTCTTTACATTGCAGAGCCCTGACGGACCGCTCTACACCCGCAGCGGAGCGTTTCACCTCGATCCACAGGGAACTCTGGTCAATGTCGATGGTCTGCCTGTCATGGGCACTGGTGGGCCGATAAGTCTGCCCGGCGGTCTGACGACATCGCAGATTGAAATTGCCAAAGACGGCAGCATCTACGCCGACAATCAGCAGGTCGGGCAGCTGGAGTTGGTTCAGTTCGCAGACAACAGTGTGCTGACGGCAGCTGGAGCTTCGCTCTTCATGGCATCTCCTGACGCCATCAAAACTGGAAGTTCTGCAGAAGTTCTGCAAGGGAGACTGGAAATGGCCAACACGTCCTCAGTGGACGAACTCATCAACATCATTGCAATCTCACGACATCGCGACGCCGCTCAAAAAGCACTCAACACGATTGCCGAATCCATCCAGAAACGGATTGGTTTGAGGTAATTATCGCTCACGACACCCGATTCTCACGCCACTGCCGCAGCGGCTGAACAATCGCAACTTCAATTCGCACAGGAAACGCAACATGCTACGAGCCCTCTACACCAGCGCCACAGGGATGAAGGCGCAGGAGATGCTCATTGACAATACGGCCAACAATCTGGCGAACGTCAATACGACTGCCTTTAAACGCAGCCGCATGGATTTCGCAGACTTATATTATTCAAATCAGCGAGCGCCGGGAAGTTCTGTGACCAGTGCTCAGGTGTCACCCACCGGATTGCAGATCGGTAACGGCGTTCGCGTTGTGGCGACCAGCAAGAGTTTCGTGAACGGTACGGCGGAGCAGACAGGAAATCCCCTGGATGTGGCCATCGAAGGTGACGGTTTCTTTCCTGTAATAATCACAAATGGCGAAACCCGTTACACACGCGCTGGTAGTTTCAAGCTCGACAACCAGGGGCAGTTGACTACGGCGGACGGTTTTGTCGTTCAACCAGCGATCACGGTTAACAACGGCAGCGACGTCGGTTCGATTACAGTCGGTAAGGATGGTACGGTTCAGATTGGTACCACCGGCTCGGCACAGGGAAGACAAACGATTGGCCAGTTGCAGACTGCCACGTTTCTGAATCCGGCCGGTTTGTCGAGCGAGGGAAACAACCTGTATGCCGAAACTGTGGCATCCGGAGCCGCACAGCTGGGAAGCCCGGGTGCCACTGGCTATGGCCAGTTAAATCAGGGCTTTCTGGAAGGTTCGAACGTGGAAGTCGTCACGGAACTCATTTCCCTGATTGCGGCGCAGCGCGCATACGAAATTAATTCCCGCGCGATTCGCGCCGGGGATGAGATGCTCTCCACATCCATTGACATCGTCAGGTAATCTCATGAGATTTTCGCTCCCATTTCGTTTTTTCTGCGTGATCCTGGCATGCTGCGCGGGCAATGCGTCTGACGCCGTCTCCGGTCCCGTCATGGCGGAGGAAATCCAGATTCAGCTCAAAGAGTCTGTTGTTGTTCACGGGAGCCAGGTCCTGCTGAGTTCAATCGCGACAGTGTCCTGCAATGATCCCGTGCGTAAGAAAGAAGCTGAAGATGTTGAGGTCAGGCTGCTGGATCTGACGCAGGCATCCGACACGATTTCCCGGAGGTTTCTGCATATCCGGCTGGTCCTCGCGGGTTTTCGAATGGAAGACCTGACGTTTTCCGGTGCCGACCAGACCGTCGTTGTCTTTCAGCCGTCACAGAAGTTGACCGATACGCAAGTGGAAGAACAGGCGTTGATTGTCCTGAGTCAGGCGCTGAATGCCGAACCGGAAGATTTGAAGGTGCAGCTGCAGGGCGGCTTTGTACAAACGCTGCCAAAGGACATCCGAGAGATGGATGGACTGCAGTTAAAATTCCTGCCCCCCGCGCGACGGTCACTTGGACACGTGACACTTTCGGTGCAGGCGTGGAAGGATGACGAGCTGATATTGACGCGATCGGCAACGTTTGACGTGCGTCGGCGACATCGCGTCGCCGTGGCTCAGATATCGTTGAGTCGCGAAGTTCCGCTGAATGAAATCAGCGTCCAGTTTGAAAACCGATTTATGTCGACGGAAGTGGATGAACTGGAACCGAGCCAGATTCTGGGCCGCAGCGTTCGGGGAACAGTCGTACCTGGCGCCATTGTGCAGATGCGAGATCTGCAGACAACAACTCGAGCAAATGCGGACATCCTGATAAAAAAAGGTGACTCCATACAGGTGACCGCGATGGCGCGGCGGCTGCGAACCTCGATTCGGAACATCGAGGCACTTCAAGATGGTCGATTGGGAGACCGAATCAGAATGAAGAATCGTGACACCGGAAAGGAAATCGTCGGCGAAGTACTCGGCACCGGTCAGGCGATCGTGAGGCTGAGATAGGAGTCTGCCAGAAGACCGAAGTTTTTGTGAGCGGCAAGGGCGCTAGCCCAATGGCAGTCACTTTGAGTTCGTAGTCCCGCCTTCAGGCGGAATTGTACGAGTTTTCCCATGTCTATTCCGCCTGAAGGCGGGACTACAAGCGATTGCGGCTGACAAAGTGACTGCCATTGGGCGCTAGCCGCCGGTTTTTGCGGGCCAATTACCCGCGGCTAGCTGGGTGTTGATCCATTAAAGGAGAAAGTAAAATGAAACGATACACTCGACGCAAAACCATTGCGCTGACGCTGACGGCGATTTGTTCCGTCACAGGAAGTCTCCGCGGCGATTCGCTGTGGCAGAAGCGTAATCCGCAGCGGGCATATCTATGTCAGGATTCCCGCGCTCGTAGTGTCGGAGATCTGGTTACGATTGAAGTCACGGAATCCTCGGAAGTAGATAACTCCGAGGACAAATCCATGAGCAAATCCAGTGGGAACAGCATTTCGTCAGATTTCGAAGCGTCGTCTGGTGGCGGTCTGGCAACGCAGGCATCCAACGCTGCGCTCGAACTGAGCAATACTGCCGGCAGGAATTTCAGTGGCAAGGCAAGCTACAGGGATTCGCGAGGCTTCACTGACCAGATCACAGTATCCGTCGTGGATGTATTGCCCAACGGCAACATGCTGCTGGCCGGACGACGCACACTCACAATCGCCGGTGAACAGAGGAATCTTGTGATCTCAGGGATGGTGCGGGCGATAGATCTTGGTCCCGACAATAAAGTGAATTCCCGCTACGTTGCCGATCTGCGAACCGTCTATGAAGGCGACGGACCGTCCCGCCAATTCGTACGCCAGGGCTGGTTCAGCAAAGCTGCGAACAAAGTGTGGCCGTTCTGAATATTCCCTGATCGAAGTTTTCATTCATCCGGACTAACTTCCATGTATCGCACGCTTGCATCAATCTGCCTCACACTGACACTTTCGATGCCATCTGCGACAGCGGGCGAGCCGCTCGTCCGCATCCGGGACATCACGCAGATTGCCGGCGAACATCCGAATCAGATCACCGGGATGGGGCTGGTCATCGGTCTGGCCGGAACTGGAGGAGACAGTCAGACAACCAAACAGTTTGCGTTGAATCTGCTGCAGAAAATGGGAAATCGCGCAGACCCGCGGTTGCGTGAGAACATCCAGCGTTCGCAGGAGAAAACGGACAACATGTCAGTCGCACTGGTTACCGCCACGTTGTCGCCTCATGCAAAAAATGGCCAGCGAATTGATGTCACGGTCTCCGCATTTGACAATGCCGAAAGCCTGACTGGCGGCACGCTGGTCGCAACTGAACTCTATGGCCTCGACGGCGAAGTCTATGTGATCGCCGCCGGACCGATTTCACTGAACGGGGGAGAATTCGGCGGCAATGCGGCCAGCGTGACCAAGAACCACCCCACCACGGGGCGCATTCCCATGGGCGGAACCGTGGAAGCAGAAGTGCAATGTACGCTTGTCAGGAATGGGATCTTCGAATTTCTTCTGCGATCACCGCACTATCTGACTGCGATGAATATTGCCGATGCAATCAATCTCTACAGTCCAGCATCCGCGATTGTGCGTGATCCCGCGACAGTTGCCGTCCGGCTGCCCGCTTCAGCGACAGGCGACCACTTTCGGTTTTTGGCGGAATGTCAGGAGCTCAAGGTGGCTCCCGGGTCCATCGCTCGGGTTGTCATCAACGAGCGCACGGGCACAATTGTTATTGGAAGTGACGTCAAGCTGTCTCAGGTGGCGATCACGCATGGTAACCTGATTGTCAGCACGGTTGAGACTCCGGAAGTCTCGCAGCCAGCACCTTTCAGTGACGGTGAAACGGTCGTTGTTCCCCGCACGTCTACCGATGTGACCGAACCGGGCGGAGTGATCAGCGTGATTGATCAAAATGTGACCGTCGGCGATCTGGCAGCATCACTGAATGCACTGGGTGTCAGCCCTCGCGATCTGAGTTCGATCTTTCAGATGTTGAAGGAATCTGGTGCCCTGCATGCCGAGTTAGAGTTGAAATAGACTGTTGGAGTACAGGCTTCATCCTGCCGCATACGTCCGGTTGCAGACGTATCCCGGCTCACCGGACGGAGCCGCGTGAATCGAAGAATTCAGCGAACACAAACCCGCACTTACGGATCCAGGCCCATGTTGATCAGTACAAACCCGACTTTGCCTGCTGAAACCAGCGACATAAAACCAGCAGTCTTTACTGAAAAAGAAATCTCGCCCGCTGATTCTCTGAAATCCGCAAAGGTAGAGAAAGCTATCAAGGATTTCGAGGGCCTGTTTCTGTCGATGATGATTAAAGAATTGCGGCAGACAAGTTCGGGGGAAGGGTTATTCCCTGGTGACGCCAGTGATACCTATGGCGGCATGTTTGACATGTTTCTCGGGAACGAACTGGCGGCTGGCAAGGGGTTGGGTCTGGAATCAGTTTTTCGTTCGTCAACTGCCATCAATCAATTGGAAGAACACATAGGGAACAGCGGATCGCTGATCACTCGTGACAAAGCAATGGAAGGGTATCGCCATGAACAACTCCGCGTCAGTGCCGTTCCAATGCCTTGAACCAGCACACCTTCACGAACTGCTGCGGCATGTGGATGCAGAAGAGATCTCGCTGCGGAACACGCTGCGACTGCTGCAGGCGGTTCCGTCCATGTCGCAATCGTCTGATGAAGCCGCGCGGCGTGAAATGCGATTGCGGATTGAGCAGTCGCTGCAACATGCGGCATTGCTGTCGCAGAACCGCACACGCGTGTTGTTGTCTCTGGCACAACTGCTGTCCATTCCTGTCGCTGACGTCAGTTTTTCAGCGCTGCTGCCATATTCCTCCGTCGCTGCCGTGCAGCTGATTATCCCGGCGCGGCGACGGCTGCAGTCGTTGGTACGTCAGGTGAGTGCACTCGTGCAGTCAGTGTCGTGGGTAATCAACGAATCACAACGAATCTACATTTCCATTCTTGAATCATTGCCAGGGACGGCACCTTCATCGGATCGCTATAACGCGAGCGGCCAGAAGCACCTGAATCCGGCTTTGTTTCGATTTGAGACTCGATCCTGATAAGGCGCGGCGATGAAGGCATTTGACATTGGTTTGTCCGCACTTCGCGCACAGCAATTAACGCTGTCGGTGCAAGGCAACAATTTAGCCAACTCGGCGACGCCCGGATACCACCGGCAAGTCGCTGACCTGGCCAGTCGTGCACCGCTGCGGGACGACCGTTTCAGCATCGGTAACGGCGTCGATGTGGCAGGTGTGCGGCGTTTGCAGTCGACTGCGATCGAAACTTCGTTGCTTCGCAATTCTTCTGAAGCGGGATACAGCCAGCAGACACAAGATCTTGCGAAACAGATCGAATCATTGCTGACACCCGGCGACGCTTCCATTCATGCGTCATTGTCGAAATTCTTCAATCGCATGGAGAAAGTCGCCAACACGCCACAGGATCGAACGGTCCGGCAGGAGTTTCTGTCGTCTGCGTCAGAACTGATGCAGGGGTTTAACGGCCTGGACCGCCAATTCGGGTCGCTGGAACGCGACGTAACGCTGAATCTTCAGGACGCCGTCAAACAGGTGAATCAGCATGTGAAGGATATCGCGCAACTCAATTCCGCGATCTTCCAGGCCCGGACTCTGGGAATTACGCCTAACGAACTACTTGATCGGCGTGATCAGATCGTGAGCCAACTTTCCGGATACATGGAAGTCGAAAGCCGCACGTTGTCAAATGGCCAGGAAGAAACTGAGCTTGCCGGCGGCCTGGTCTCAATCGGCACATTGCCTGTGGCATTTCGAGTTCTGCGGGATGCGAATGGCACAACAGGTATCGCAGTGAACAATCTGCCGACCGCGATGACCCTGAATTCCGGACGGCTGGCGGCGATGACAACCGCATTGAATGAGACGATTCCGGAATTCACGTCACGTCTGCGGGACCTGTCCCGCAGCATTGTGCAGGCAGTTGATCAGCAACACGCACAGGGAATTTCAGACCAGGGTCCCGCGACAGTGTTGTTGGGGAATCGTGGCGTGAGCGACATTTCGGTGCCGCTGGGGACCAGCAACCCCGACTTTCCAATCGCCTACGGCGAGCTTTCAGTTACGGTAACTGATAAGACAACCGGTGTGCGTCGGACAGAAACGATTACAATTGATCCGGACACGGATTCTCTGGAAGATGTTGCGACGAAGTTGAACTCGATCTCGGGCGTCTCGGCGAGCGTTGACGGCGTCCGCAGGACGCTGCTGATTGTCGCGACCGTACCATATTCCATCGACTTCGCAGGCCGATCGGACACGCCGTCAGATCTGACGATCAACAGTCGTCCGGACGAAACAGGCATCCTCGCGGCTCTGGGAATCGGTTCGCTTTTCGAAGGTTCCGAGCCTGGCATGTTCAACGTTCGCAGTGAGATTCTGGAGAACCCCGATCAGCTCGCCGTGTCGCTCTCCGGCCTTCCGGGTGACGGACGCAATATCTCTGCAATGGCCAGTCTTCGCGACTTGAGAACTGACACGCTTGCCGGACGCACGTTTACGGAAGAGCTGGCTGACGTGACCGCAGAATCCGGACTTCAGGTGCAGACGTCCGAAAGTCAGAACGCTCAGCTGCAGGCATTTCGACAACGCCTGGAAATCAATCGCGACGCCGTTTCGGGTGTTGATATCAACGAAGAAATGCTCCAAATGATGCAGACACAGCGAGCTTATCAGGCTGCTGCGAAACTCATCAATACGGCTGACCAGATGCTGTCAGAACTATTCCAGCTTGTTCGCTGATTAAGTCTCAACATTCATGATCAATCGCATTACACAATCTCAGATCTCAAAATCAGCCATCGCGCATCTGGCGGGTCAGTCGGCGGAGATATTTCAGCGGCAACAGGAGATCAGCACGGGTTTGCGCATTCACCGACCGTCGGATGATCCTTCCGGCATGCGGCGGAGTCTGATTCAGAAAGATCGACTGGAACGCCTGGACTCGCACGTTTCCTCGATTCAGTTCGCTCAGTCCCGTTTGTCACAGGCCGCCGTGCAGCTTCAAGACGCCAATACACTGTTGGCCCGCGCTCGAGGAATCGCATTGCAGGCTCCGCAGACCACCGAAGACACGGAAGTCAGTGCATTGGTCACCGAACTGGATGGGATTCTCCATCAACTTACGAGCGTGGCAAACTCCAGGGACGAAGTCGGCTATCTGTTCAGCGGTACTGCCAGTCATACTTTGCCATTTTCCCTCAACGCTGCAGACGGTGGTGCATCCGGCTATGATGGATCCTCGGCCGGCACTCAGCTGCTGATCACCGGCGATGTCGTGCGCGACGCGCTTTTGCCGGGTGATCTGGTGTTTCAACCTGTCTCCCGGGAAGCAACTGTCGTGATTGGCGGCACGGGTGCCAGAGCCGGCACCGGGACAGACACAGCTACAGGGACTCGGGAGTTGCGGATCCTGCACGATTCCACAACTTACGGGGGTGGGTCAGGCGTGGCTCCCGGCACTGGTTCCGGTCCGGGCGATACGATCATCGGTGCGGTCGGAACGAATCGCCTGCAAGTGATCGACACCAGCGGCAACGGAACGGCGGGAACGTTTTCGCTCAACGGCGGTCCGACCGTCAATTTCACCAGTGCGGATACAAACCTCCTGGTGCAAGGTTCAAACGGTGAACGAATCTACGTCGATGCGACTGCGATTCTTGCCGGCTTCAATGGCACTGTGGATATCACATCGACCGGCACCATGTCGATCGATGGCGGGTTGACGACAACTCCGATATCCTTTGCGGCCAATCAGGTCGCCACCGATTCACGAGATGGGACCATCGTCAATCTCGATACTTCGCTCATCAACCGCACCGGGACGGATCAACTGGAGTTTCCTGGCACCGACGACGTCTTTGATGCCATCCGTGCATTGCGTGACGATCTGCTGAACACTCGAAGCCTCGCGCCCAGCGAACGGGCGGCTTCGCTCAACCGAAGACTGGGAGATATTGAACGAGTTCATGCACATGTGCTGGATATCATCGGCATGCAGTCCGTGAGTCTGGAACAGATTGATCGACTGCAGAATCGGACCGAAGAACTTCAACTGTCCGGAAAAATCCAGTACAGCGAAACGGTTTCCGCCGACGTCACAGAATCCATTACCCGGCTGCAGGAACTGACCAACCTGCAGCAGTTCACAATGGCCGCCGTCGGTCAACTCCTGACACCCAACCTGCTTGACTATATTAATTAGTCATATCTAATCAGACTATGAAAACGTGGAGATCCCCTGATGGCAGCCTCAAATGAAGTCACTTCAGGCCTTTTTCGAAAGCCTCGACAATCGAAAGTCCCGCGCAGTGAACTCAATCAGCTCGTCGAGATGCTGAGTACCAGTGATTCCAGTCTGATCAAGTTCGGACAGGCTGTCGCGAAGCATCCGGTGGTCCTCAAGCAGATCATCAGAGCGGCTAACTCATCGCTCACCGGCAGTGCCGTCGAAATCACCGAGCCCGCTCACGCTGTCCTCTTTCTTGGCACCAGTCGCGTGACTTTTCTGCTGAACACGCTGGCTCCGGAAATCATTGAGGAAGACGTGGAATTGAACGGAGAGAGTGTCGTGACAAAAGCGTGAGTGGACACCAGCACTTCAGCGCTCTCCCGTTGCTCGTCCAAAGTTGCACCCGGACACCGGCACCGACGTGCTCACCATGCTTTTGAACCCAGAAATTCCCGCAAAAATCGGCAATCAGCCTTCTGGATTGAAAAAAGGGCTAAACCGAGTACAATCCAAGGCTTGCGGCGAAGGGCTGTCCTTGCTGCTATTCTTCAATCGCCCATTCTGGCGTTCCAGGGTATTGTTCGCAAGTCGATTGCGATGGTATTCCCGCGGGGTGGGTTCGTGTCTGTGGAGTTGAAATGACGATTAGTCTGGAACAGAAAAAGAAGATCATGGAAGAGCATGCAAAGACGCCTGGTGACACTGGGTCTCCGGAGGTGCAGATTGCGGTTCTGACTGCTGAGATACAGGTCATTACAGAACACTTGCAGACGCATTCAAAAGACTATTCAAGTCGTCGTGGATTGCTGGCGAAAGTCAGTCGCCGACGGCAGTTTCTGGATTATCTGAAGCGGGATGATCTCAATCGTTATGTGTCGATTATCACTCGTCTGAATATCCGAAAGTAGATTGATCAGGCGTTGCTGTGGTTTCACATGGCAACGCCTTTTCTGCTTTCTATTGTGTCGTTTGGTGTAGGTTTCGTTTTTGTTGGAAGTGAAGTTGACTGCTGCCGCAGGTTCGTAGCGGATTGCCGCATCCTGTGGTGACTTTGAGTTGTCGGAAATTGCAGGCCGGTTGTCAGACGTCCCCGATTTTGGACGGTGTTGATCTCTTTAGTCTGTTGGCAGTTGAGCGGGCATAGTTCGCTGCTGCGTCCTTTCCTGATGTCGTAGAAGTTGCTGCACGAGCGTTGAATTTGACCTTCGATCCTGCCTGCGATGCAGTCCGTTTACCGGCTGGTCCGGGTAAGGAATTTATTGTGAAGAAAGTTACTGTTGAGATTGATTTTGCAGGTCGAAAGTATTCATTAACCACCGGCGAACTGGCGAAACAGGCCAGCGGTGCAGTGATGATTCAGCATGGCGACACCAGTGTGTTTGTCGCATCTCAGACCGGCCCAGGTCGTCCAGGAATGGATTTTTTTCCGCTGCAGGTCGATTATCGTGAACGTCTGGCCGCTGCCGGAAAATTTGCCGGCGGATATCTCAAACGTGAAGGTCGTCCGACCACACGTGAAGTGTTGACCAGTCGCCTGACCGACCGTCCGATTCGTCCATTATTCCCCAAAGGATTTCGCGACGAAGTGCAGATTATGGGCAATGTCATGTCGTGTGACGGCGTCAATGACCCGGACGTCCTGAACATCACCGCTGCCAGCGCTTCGTTAATGATTTCCGGGATGCCGTTCAAAGGCCCGATCGCTGCTGTGCGAGTTGGCATGATTGATGATCAGTTGATTCTGATGCCGACTCGTGAGCAAATGCAAACGAGCAAGCTGGATCTGGTTGTGGCCGGTTCCCGCACCGCCGTGCTGATGATCGAAGGTTTCGGCAACCAGATTCCTGAAAAGGAAATGGGCGACGCCATTATGTTTGCGCACAAGCACATTCAGACGCTGTGTGCCCTGCAACTGGATCTGGTCAAACAATCGGGTGTGGCACCGGCCGTCTTCCCGGAACCTGTCGTCAATCCATTCTATGAAAAGCTGAAGACGGAAGCGTACAAGCAACTGCAGGACGCGAAGCTGACAAAGATCAAGCAGGAACGGGCCGAGAAGGTTCGCGAACTGAAGAAGTCGCTGACTGCAAAGTATTTCCCGGACGATGCCGTGACCACTGCCGATGGCCTGACGAAAGCTCAGTTCGGCGAAGCATTCCATGATGTCGAAGAACGAGTTGTCCGCGACCTGATTTTGACTGGCAAGCGGATCGACGGCCGAGTTCCGACGGACCTGCGGTCTGTCAGCAGCAGCGTTTCGGTTCTGCCTCGAGTCCACGGGTCTGCCGTGTTCACACGAGGTGAAACACAGTCCATGGCCACACTGGTCCTTGGGACGACTCGCGATCAGCAGAAATTCGATGGCCTGTTCGGGGAAGCTGCTCAGCGATTCATGCTGCATTACTATTTTCCTTCGTTCTCGGTCGGCGAATGCAAGCCAATCCGAGGACCAGGACGCCGCGAAATCGGACACGGGTGTCTCGCAGAGAGATCTGTGCTGCCGGTCATTCCTCCGTCGGATAAATTCCCATACACGATCCGGATTCTCTCCGACATCCTGGAGTCCAACGGCAGCAGTTCCATGGCATCGGTGTGCAGCGCCACACTGGCCCTGATGGACGCTGGTGTTCCGATCCTGCAGCCAGTGGCCGGGATCAGTATCGGTCTGGTTGACGAAGGAAGCCGTTATACGCTTCTGACGGACATCATGGGTGACGAAGACCACTTCGGCGACATGGACTTTAAAATTGCCGGCACTGGTCGCGGTGTCACAGGCATTCAGCTGGACCTGAAGAACGAAGGCATCAGCGAAGAAATCATTCGCGGCACTCTTGAACAGGCTCTGAAGGCTCGCAAGGAATTGTTGCGAGAAATGCTGACAGCGATTCGTCGTCCGCGCAGTGAAGTGTCAGAACATGCTCCAAAGCTGGTTCAGACATCAATCAATCCGGAGAAAATCGGACTGTTGATTGGTCCTGGCGGAAAAACCATCCGCGCTATTCAGGAAGAATCTGGTGCCCAGATCGACATCGCCGAAGACGGGACCGTCACGATTTCCGCTGTGAACGCTCAGTGTGCCGACATGGCACTGGCTCGTGTCGAGGCATTGTGCGAGGAGATTCAGCCTGGCCGTATTTACATGGGCAAGGTGACTTCAATCAAGGACTTTGGCGCTTTCATCGAAATCGCCCCAGGCAAAGACGGACTGTGTCACATCAGCGAACTGTCCGACGGTTTTGTGAAGAACGTCTCAGACGTCTGCAAGATTGGCGACACGTTTGAAGTGAAGGTCATCGCCGTCGATGACCAGAACCGCGTGAAGCTGTCCCGCAAAGCGGTCCTGTTGGCATCAAAGCAGGATGCACCAGCAGACGACGACGAGGAATAAGCTGTGGTTTTCGTCGGATGATTCTCCAGGGACGGGTCGTCAGACCCGTCCTTTTTTTGTTGGCGCCCAGGCTGTTTAAGTTTGTAGTCCGGCCTTTAGGCGGATGCGATGCCGGAATGGCAAACAAATTCCGGCTAAAGCCGGGACTACGAACGAGATGCTGTTCTAAACCAAGTGCCATTCGCCGCTGCACCTTGCGGCGTCATGCATACAAGAGCAAACAAAGGTGGCAGGAACCGAAAATGGAATTGATGTGCGACGACCCGTCGGAAGGTTCGGCTCCTCGCAACTGGCAACTGGCAAAACAGGGTGGCCGTTCGTGCTCAATCCATTGATCGCTGACCGCGTTCGAACAAACCGAACCAGTCGCGTGGCCGAAGAAGTCGATGAGTGATCTTTCGCCGAACCTGCAAACCGTAACCTTTTACGACATTTCGAGAATGACAGTTTAAACCACAGATGGACTCGGATGAACACAGATTGATTGTTGATTTCTATCTGTGTAAATTTGTGTTGATCTGTGGTTGCTTGCGCAGGTTTCGTGCTGAGGCGTGAACAGTAACGGCAAATCTCGCTGGCTTGAAGATCGGGGATGCTGTCTGGCCTGAATCGCTGGTATTGTTATCCTTCGCAGTTCCGGAACCGCAGCGGCGATTGGCAATCATGGCGTATATTTGAGAGTTTATGATGAGTACCGTACGAAAAATCGACTTTATCTCCGTTGAAGATTATCTTGCTGGCGAGCAGCAATCTTCGGTGAAACATGAATACGTGGCGGGGCTGATTTACGCGATGGTCGGAGCGCGGAATGCGCACAATATCATGGCCAGGAACGCGCTGGGCACGCTTTTCAGTCAACTTCAAGGAAAGCCGTGTCGGGCGTTCAATTCGGACACGAAGATCCGTGTGCGAATGTCGAATCAAACCCGTTTCTATTATCCCGATGTCTCGGTGATCTGCCGCCCGAATCCGCAGAGCGATGTGTTTCAGGATCTGCCAAGTGTGATTGTCGAAGTGTTTTCCGAGAGTACTCGGCGAATTGATAATGTCGAAAAACGCGAAGCCTGTCTGACCATCCCAAGTCTGACACACTACATTCTTCTGGAACAGTCAGCCATCGGAGCCGTCGTCTACGAACGTGGGTCGGCTGGCTTTGAGCGCCGTGTGCTGACAGAGTTGACGGACAGTATTCCGCTGCCAGAATTGAATATCAGCTTGTCTCTGGCCGCTGTGTACGACGGCATCGAATTCAGTGACGAGTGACGTATTCGCCGGAGTGCTGGCCTGAGTCGGCCGCGTTTTCGACGGATGTATGGAGCGTTATACTTCGCGCGGTCGGAAAAGAGTCCGGCGGGCGGAGCGGTGCGAGCCTTCCGATACCTCATTTTTGTACCGGCAAGCTGACGCATGCCGCTCACCAATTCCCTTTGACGAAATCCTCCCCGATGGAAATCCCTGACGAGCAACTGGAACGAAAACGACTTCAGGCCGAAAACACGGAACTGGCAACTCTGGCTGGTGGTTTAGCGCATGAGATCCGTAACCCATTATCGACAATCGGGATGAATCTGGAGTTGCTGGCCGAGGAACTGGAAGGCGATGATTCGCAGCGTGCGCGACGTATGCTGCGGCGGATTTCAAGTCTTCAGGGCGAATGCCGCAACCTCGAAGAAATCCTGAATGCGTTCCTGCAGTTCGCCCGGGCGGGCGAATTGCATCTGGAAGAAGGAAACCTGAATACGATCCTGACGGATTATGTGGGGTTCCTGGAACCGCAGGCGAACAGCATGGAAGTCGAGTTGCGTCCGCATCTGGACACCGATCTGCCGGTCGTCATGCTGGACCGATCTCTGATGCGTCAGGCGCTCGTCAATCTGTGCCGCAACGCGATCGAAGCCATGCCGGACGGCGGCTCGATTGATCTGCTCACAAGAACCCGCGGCGATCAGGTCGTGCTGGAAATTATCGATACGGGAAAGGGTATGGACGAAAAAACCCGGGCGCAGATGTTTCAGGCGTTCTTTTCGACCCGTTCCGGTGGCAGCGGCCTCGGCCTGCCAACCGTCCGTCGCATCGTCGAAGCGCATCATGGACAGATCGTCTGTGACAGCGAACCTGGTAAGGGGACTCGCTTCACGATCAGCCTGCCCGTGCAGGGAAACTGAAATTGATCACCTGACAGGTCGGGCGGCATGCGTTTCTATGCGCGGGCAGATTGAAGTCCAACCACTGCATTTACGTCGAGTGCATCATGATCTCGGTCGGCAAGATAGTTTCCCGGGCAATGCACTCAATGCAGATGGGCTGGCTCCAGAAACGTGATTCCATAAGCCAGTAATACGCCGGCCGTCAATGCCACGGTCAGACGGAATCGGTTGTGGGCGTGGAACTCCATTTCCGGTAACAGATCGCTGAGCGCGATGCACAGGAACACGCCGGCAGAAAATGCGATGACCGCACACACCACGGTGTCCTGCATACCACTGAACTGCCTGATGCCGAGGACAAACAATGCCGCTCCGATCGGACACATTGTGGAAAAGATCAGGTTTACCAGGAAGCGCGATTGACTCTTCCAACCGCTGCCTGCCATCAACGAGGTAATTGAAACGGCGTCGAGAGGTTTGTGGAGCATGATCGCCAGAAATGTGCCAAGACCATAAAACACCATTCGCGACGGATACTTGGCGTCGGCCTCCACACTCGCGGCCAAGGCGATGCCGTCAATGAGAGTGTGCAGCGACAGGCCGATTGCGATGCCGAGCCAGCTCAACTGATGCGCGTGGTGACAATACGGCTGTCCAATCACGGGCAATGCACTCGCACGGCGATCCCGGTTGTGGTCGTGGTCATGGTCGTGAACATCATGACCGGCACACGGATCTTCCTGCGCGGTTGAAATCTCCAGCGGGCCGTGGTGATGGAAGTGAAAACAACGAATCAGCAGGAACATCGTGAGGATACCTGCCATCATCCACCATGCGGAATCGTCGATCGAATTGCTTCCATGCACCGAATGCGGCAGCAGATGAAAGACAGCGATCCCCAGCATCAGACCACCCACGAAACTGATCATCGTCTGCATCCGCGTGTGCGTGAGTCGAAAAATCGAAGGCAACCAGCCTCCCCCAACTGATGCCGCCATAATTGCCGCACAATAGCCGGTCAGTACAATCAGCGACTTCGATTGATCTGCCGGAACCGCAATTGCATCGTCGGTCTCGAACAATGACGGCGTCCCAGTTGCAGAATGCTCCGGCGAGACGACCTCATCGGCAGCCTGAGAAAGAGATGCTCCCGCGATAAGCAAGGCGAAGACTGCAACAGAGATGCGAGACAACATGTGAAGCCAATATGGATCAAGTTCAGAAGAAGAGGCAGAACGCAAACGATAGAGTGAATCGCCGCGACTTTCGAACGCAATGGTGCGGCAAGTTCGAGATTGCCGAAACGTGCGAACAAAAGCAGCGTTTTCCTCGTGAATTACGTTCGCAAAGCGACTGGGCGGTAGGCGACATCGCTCCGCCGACTCGCATTCCATTCAACCCCCGTACCACAAGCGAATCCACATGACTTATGGAATCGGCGCGGATGAATCGCGAAAGAACAGGTGGCAGGAAAATGAAGGGCAGGGAAATCAGCCACTGACGTGCCCCGAAATCGGCCGATGCGTTGTTATACTCCGGGCGGTCATGCGTGAGGCAATTGGCGCGCGGCATGCGTCAGCTTGCCGGTACAAGGACGACTTCCAAAAGGGCTCACGCCGCTCCGCTCGCCGGACTCATTTCCAACCGCGCGGGCAGAGCATGGACTCAATCAACGAACAGAAATTCATTGCTGTTGAGCAACAATCTGCAAAGTGCAGGGAGCCCGTTGGTCCTGGTGAATGCGCCGAAATCGTGGAGTTCGTCACTTGCGGGATTGCGGAGCCAGACCAGTCGAACAGCTTGTGTCACCTGGGAATCGAGGGAGTCATTTTCTCCCTCGATTTTGGAAGCCATGCATGCGGCGTGGTGCAACACAAAGTCGTTGTTGTAGAGCGTGAGTGCCTGCAGTGACGATGCGGAGAAGCTGCGTGTGGGGGACAGCAGTCCGAGGTCGGGGAAGTCGAGCGCTTCCATAAACGGATCGGCGATGCCACGCCAGACATAGCGATAAATACTGCGACGCGAGGCGCCGGGAGTGTCCCAGTCGAACGCCGTATAGTCCAGCGCAGGAGTTGATTGCGGCCCTTTGCTCTGTTTGAAATGCTGCACGCCAGGACCGCCCATGGTCAGGTCGAGCGATCCGGAGGTGGCCAGCGTGAAGTCACGATACGAATCGGCGTCCAGACGGTGCCGGTTCTGCCGCCATAGCAATCGATTGTCAGCGTCGATTTCCGCGCCGTTGTCCCGGTGCTGCGATGACTGTCGATACGTCTCGCTGGTGACGATGAGTCGGTGCAGTTGTTTCAATGATCCGTCTGCGTCGTCGCGAAACCAGACTGCCAGAAAGTTCAGCAATTCCGGGTGTGATGGCACGCCGCCCATCCGGCCAAAGTCACTGGGCGTGTCACACAATCCGCGTCCAAAATGATAATGCCAGACGCGATTCACGACACTCCGCCAGGTAAGTACGTTTCCGGGATGCACCAACCAGTTTGCCAGTGCTGCGCGGCGCGAGGCTTCCTGCTGTGGATCTTTGATATTGAATCGTGCTGAGTCGTGTGTCAAAACCGATAACGCACCAGGCATCACGACGTCTCGCGGTTTGTCAAAGTCGCCGCGCTGCAGGACATGCACAACCTTGGGTTCTGCCAGGGTCTGTGCCTGCATTACTCCATTACCTGTGGGAATCATCACCGATGGCCCTGCCGCATAAACCGCTGCGGGTGGTGGCAGCTTCTTCAGGCCCGATTCCGCCGCCGCTCGCAGCGCTGTGGCAGCCAGAACCAGCTGCTGTTCTGAGGTGCGATCGAGGGCAGGCGTCTGCAGGGCATGTTCGACATTTTCCGGCAGAGCGGTTGCCTGAACAGCCTCATCGGATGTCGCAGAAAGATTAAAAGCGCCGATGAGATGCGATCGCCCATGCAGTTGTTTCAACGTGACGACCAGACGATTGCCGGGCGCGAGCGTTAACGGTTCAGTCAGTTCAAATACGGCGTGATGTCGCTTCCCGACCAACGGATGAATGCCCCAGGCTGTTTCCGGATCGCCATCGATGGCACGTTCGATGCCCCAATCGACCTGATTGAAATTCGCCGTCGCTCGTTTTAATGCAGCAACAGTTCCTTGATCTGCACCGGAAGCGAAAACCTGAATTTCAAACTCCGACAAATGCAGATTGCCGTTGCTGCTACGGCCCGGACCGTTCGACGGTAAAGATTCGTGCGGATGCACATCCAGCCGCAATGCGGTGATCTGTTCGAGATTCGTGGCGGCACTGACCACATAAGTATCCTTCTCCGGCAGCGTCCCGCTGGCCAAAATCAGGTCGTCCGGTGTCAGCGTCAGCGTTGCCCCTTCGGTCGATTGAAATGATTTCAAGGTCAGCGGTTGCCATTTCGCTACAGCGCTGCGTTCCGCGATCCATAAGGCGATCAATTCCGCATGGACGGGATCAAGCAGTACGGTCTCGTCGCGTTTTTCGGCAGCCGCAATCAAAGACTGCAACCGAGCCCGTTCGCGTCGCACATCCGGATCGCTGTCATAAGGGATGTCACCTTTCAGCACGCCCGCAAAGACAGCCTGGAGAGCGTAGTAGTCCTCCTGCGTGATCGGATCAAATTTATGCGAGTGACAACGGGCGCAGTTTGCGGTGGTGCTGGTGAACGCCGACATCGTTTGAGCCACCAGATCGTCCCGATCAAGATAACTGAACGTCACCGGCGCTGTACTGAAGGTGCTCAGATCGAACGTGCCAGCGCCCAGAAACCCAAGCGCCGGAGTCAAGTGAGCTTCGTCCGGATAGAAAACATCTGTCGCCAGTTGTTCGCGGACGAAGCGAGACCACGATGTGTCGTGGTTGAACGCATCAATGACGTAGTCCCGAAACGGCCAGGCGTTGTCGCGGCCAACGTCGTGTTCGTAGCCATGCGAATCGGCAAAGTGGATCGTGTCCAGCCAATGTCGAGCCCAACGTTCGCCGTAGCGTGGCGAAGCCAGCAACAGATCGACAATTTTTTCGAACGCGAGCGGATCGAGATCAGCCACAAACGCATCGACCTCGTGGGGTGTGGGACGCAGACCAGTCAGATCATAGTACACGCGGCGAATTAAGGTTCGTCGATCGGCCTCGGGTGACTGCGTCAGACCTGCCAGTTGCAACCGATCCTGAATAAACGCATCCAGCGGATTCTGCGAACCATCGCCGGGCACCACTGTTTTTGCCAATGGTTTCAGCGACCACCAGTCTAACGCCTGAGCATCAGTCACACCGATCGGAAACGTCTTACGGTCGTCAAAGGCTCCGTTCTTAACCCACTGCAGGAGCGTGGCGATTTCATCGTCCGGCAACTTTTCTTCCGGCATCTGCAAATCGGGGTCGAGGTGCCGGATGGCCTGGATGAGCAGACTCCTGTCAACATCGCCTGGCACAATCGCAGGCCCGCGACTGCCGCCCGATTCCCAACCGCTCCGCCAATCCAGCGAGAGCCCGCCTTCCATTAATTCAGCGGCGTGGGAATGACAGGCAAAGCATCGCTTACGCAGAACAGGTTCAACTTGCTCCCGAAACCACGCCGCATGGTCCTGTGCGCTCGCGTTGCCGGTGCCACTCAGACCGCAACAAAGCAGTAGTGTCCTGATGATCGCTCGGAGAATCATGGTGACGACAGTAGTCCTCAAACATTTCCCGTAACCGTTCACGCCTCAGAACGACATCCTGCGCAAGCAACCACAGATTTACACAGATAGAAATCAACAGTCAATCTGTGTTCATCCGTGTCCAACTGTGGTCAAAACTGTCATTCTCGAAATGTCGTGAACGCTAAACATTTCCCTTTGGAGTTCGGCGATCTGGGGGCCTACCACAGATTCAAGCCTTCACATCGAACTTTACCGCTCGGAGTTGCCAATGTGGCCTTTCGCTCCGCGAAAGCAGCTTTCTTTCGCGGAGCGAAAGACGACATTGGAAGTGCCATCGTCATTCCGGAACTCCGGCCTTGGACCTGGATTTCTCTTCCGGGTTCCGCAAGTGCCATGCAACGAGCCAATCTTCGGATTTCCTTACAAACTCGTGTTCGGCCACCATTCGTTTTTCCATGTCGGCAAAATGTCCTGCGCCGTAAAAAACTCCGACCTTCTTCTTGCCCTTCTTCAACTCACGAACCATGACTTCGAAACACTTTTTATTGCGTTCAGTAATGATAGTGGATGAGCCGTCAAAGCCTGCGAATGCGTCGCCTTCACCGGCTTTTGCCAACTGCACGGCGGCGATCCGCCGGACCCGATACAGTCGATCTGAAGTCAGCACTGACAACATCATGTCCAGATTCATAGCGAGTGGATTGCTTTCCTGCTGGCTGGCGACCGACTTACCCATTTCTTTCAGGAACATACCGGAAAACGACTCACCGCGTTTTGTCATTGACTCCTCAAATTCTTCTGCTGTCATATCGGCATGTACAAAATTCTCCGCACTGTAATCCACGCCGGTGAGTTGAAACTCCATTCCAAGAGCATCCTTCATTCCGAGCTGCAGCACTGAGATCGCGGCCAAACCGACTTTGGCTTCTGTCCATTCCATTTCGTCATTCAGGTCCTTGCGGTGCGAACCATCGCCACCGCCGGGTCGCAGATCACGCTTGACTGCTTCTTCCGGCATCACGGCTTCAAAGAGCAGTACGTCGTATGTCTCGAAGAGTTTGTTCAGCTGCTCGTAGTAGGCTGGTTCACCAAGATGAATCGCACCGATCAGATCAACAGTTGCATCCGGATACTTCTTTGAATCCGCAAAATGAATGACCGATGTCTCCAACGCCACCGCCAGTTTTCGCTCGTTCTTTCGAATGCGGACGTATTCCTGATCCGGCGTTTTGCTTTGCTTCTCTTCCGTTTGCTGATCAACGACAACAACGGCCCCCTTCACTGCTGCAGCGTTCCGGGTTACCGCGTCATCATCCGCAATCAATTGTGACGCTAAAAATGCGGCAACGCCTCCTGCCAGAAGTAAAATCGCGGCGTAGGGCAACAATTGACCCAGAGAGCAGCAGCGAACATCGTGATCCGCCGAATCACGAATTGGCGTTAGTGGTGAATTCATATTCTGGACTCATTCCGGACGAGTGAACTGGCGAGTAACGAGCACACAACTACCAACAATACCACGCATCCCGCCATCGGTTGGTCCGAGCAGAAGCATTGTCCAGGAGTCTGTCTGATTACCGCAGTTTTTGTGAGCGGCAAGGCGCTAGCCGCCGATTTTTGCAGGCGAATTACCCGCAGCTAGCGCCTTGCGGCTCACAGTTTTTGAGTATCGGGACAGACTCCTGGCCGGATGCCAAGTTTAAAGCGGGCTTCAGCATTGTACCAAGCCAAATCAGGTTTGCGAAGAATAACCTGATTCCTGTGCATCGGTCGTCGTTTCGGATCCGCGATACCAGCGCGGGAAGCCGGATTCGGGAGTCTGCCTGAATACCGATGTCTTTGTGAGCGGCACGGCGCTAGCCCAATGGCAGTCACTTTGTCAGCCGCAATCGCTTGTAGTCCCGCCT
>CAZFDW010000040.1:3640-24373 GCA_964517865.1 uncultured Chitinophaga sp. | reverse complement strand
TCCGGGTTCAATCGCACAGTTTTTCCACGAGAAAATGCTTCACAGCGTTGCCCGTTGGGGTTCAAAGGGATTTGTGCCGTTTTTCCTGGGGTGCGCCGTTGGCACGGCGACCCCAGGCTTTGTTGTAAAACCCCGTTGGGGTTGAGTGTGCTCGAAAATAATGTGGCCCCGCAATACTCTCGAATTCGACTCAAGAATCCTTCACGGCGCTGCCCTTTGAGGCCATGGTCTTGCGTTTCGCCGGTTCCCAGGGCGTTGCCCTGGGCTTTCACATTTTGTACCTTTGGCACGCCAATCCCGCTCTACAATTCGCAGAACACTGAGACTCCTGATGACCGAACAGACATCCTCACCGCGTTTCACGCTGGCTGATCGATTCACGCTGCTGCTGGCGGAAGGATTCGGGCTCGGACGAATTCCTTTCGCTCCCGGAACATTTGGCAGTCTCTGGGGGATCGTGATTGGCTGGGGTTTGTGGCGGATGGAAACTTCGCCGGTCGAGCGAATCGCTCTTTGCGGCGTGCTGTTCCTGCCTGGAATTGCAATCTGTCAGCGTGCAGCCGAGTTGCGTAAGTCCAAAGATCCCGGCAGCATCGTCTGGGACGAAATCACCGCGTTTCCCATGGTCTATGCATTTGCCACGCTCAACTGGACATGGTTGATTGTCGGTTTCGTGCTGTTTCGATTCTTCGATATCGTGAAACCATGGCCGCTGAGACAACTTGAAAAACTGCCCGGTGGCCTTGGCATCATCACCGACGATGTGGTCGCCGGGATGTACGCTGCCGCATGCCTCGCGGCCATCCAGTTTTATGCAGGATAGATGGAACTGGCGAGCATGCACCCACGAGCTCCAGAGTACAGTCGAGATTTCGGTAGGTCCTGCTTGCCGAGCAGGACTTCGCGGCCACGCCGCGACCAGCGACGAGTCGCGGTCGAAAGGACGGCCACGCGGCGACGTGGAGCGGATGTGCGACCCATGGCGGTTCGCCTTACGGCGAAAGTCCTTTCCGGCAGAAAGGACCTACCAAACACAGGATCGCCAACGTACCGGTAAGCGGACGCATGCCGCTCGCCAGGGCATTTCTGAATCAGGTGCCTGCTGGATTTCGCAGCGAATTTTGCTGCACGCTTGTTATTCGGAGCCGATCCGGAAATGATGACCGTTCCGCCAATCGATCCCTACCCTCCGGAGTCTTCCCATGACTGTCTCTGCGCACGGTCGCCGAATCGCTGTTTTTTGCAGAGTCGCGGCATTGGTTCTGCCCGCAGCCTTCTGCATGTGCCTGACTCATCGTTTAACCGCTGCCGATGAATCTCCTTTCGCCGTGGAAGGACTCGCCCCTGTCGTCGTCGAAGGACTCACCGAAGCCAACTGGGATAGTCTGGTTCCGCAGGGTAAGGAAGTCGATGCGATCTACGGCGATATCGTGCTGCAGAATTCGCATGTGCGAGCTGTCATTGCGAAGTCGGTGGTGACGCGCAACGCCAACATGACAGTCCGAACCGTCGGTGGTTGTCTGATTGATCTGACAACACGGAAGCATGAGAGTGATCAGTTGAGCGCGTTTTATCCCGCGCGACGGGCGTTTGCATTTGGTGATGAAACGGGGATCAATAGTTTTAATTCTATCGAGGTCGTCAATGGCGTGAGAACAGAATCTGGCGAAGCGTCGCTGAGTGTTGCAGCAGCAGGCACGAAAGAACAACCAGGCCTCAAGGTCACTTATTCACTGCAAGCCGACAAGTCATACCTGAAAGTCGAATCTGAATGGACCAACACCACGAACGCTGATCTGACGCTGGTATTGGAAGATGATCTGCGTGCTGACGCTGGCAAGGAAGACATGCCGAAGACGCCGGATGGAACGGTCGATCTGTTCTGGTTTCATGACATCTTCTGGCAGCAGGCGTACGGCGTCTATTCCCCGGGATTCAAGATTCGCTGCAACAGCAACGCGCGCGAATCCGTGCTGGTGTACGAACCCGTCGATGGCAAGCCGGTCGTGGTGCAGCCGGGGCAAACGTTTTCGATGACGCGTTTGTTATTTGTCGCCCAGGATCTCTCTGGCGTGATGGCAGATTACCTCGACGCTCGCGAGCAAGGCAATCAACTTGTCGAAGCGAAGTTGACCGTTCAGGGTGACGGTCGGCACGTCGCCGGTGCTCGAATTGCGCTCAAGTGTGGCGACGCATCGTGGGGAACTGTTGTGACAGGAGAAGATGGCTCCGTCGTGCGGCGGCTTCCTTCCGGGTCGTGCGAAGCAACGGTGTCTGTCGCGGGGCAGAATTTTGCCATGCAGAAGATTGTGCTTGCGGATAACGGTAACCATGTGCTCGAACTCGCCGAATACCATCCCGGTATCGCATCGATCACAGTCACCGACGCCGAAGGCCGCGCGATCCCGGCGAAGATCGAATTCCAGGGCAACGACAAAACGCCGACGCCGAACTGGGGGCCAGAAACTGCCGAACATTTCGTACAGAATCTGGCATACACGGCGAACGGAACACTCCTGACGGAACTGGCTGCTGGAGTTTACGACATTACGGTCAGTCATGGACCGGAGTACAACGCAGAATTCACAAAACTCACCGTGCAGTCCGGCAAAACGAGTGACCTGAAAGTCGCGATTGCGCGAGTGATCGAAACGCCGGGTTGGGTGAGTGCCGATTTCCACAGCCACAGTTCACCTTCGGGCGACAACACTGGCAGCCAGCGCGGCCGCGTGCTGAATCTCGCAGCTGAAAATGTCGAATTCGCGCCGTGTACAGAACACAATCGTATCAGCACGTATATCGATCACATCAAAGCGTTGGGGCTGGAACCATTTCTGGCAACGGTTTCCGGCATGGAACTCACCGGAACGCCATTGCCACTGAATCATCAGAATGTGTTTCCACTGACCTATCGGCCACGGACTCAGGATGGCGGTGCTCCCGTGACGGATGTCAGCCCGGAAACGCAGATGGAACGCATCGCCGCATGGGACAGCAACAGCGTGAAACTCATTCAGCAGGATCACCCGGATATCGGCTGGCTGTTTTATGATCGTGACGGAGATCAAAAGCCGGACGAAGGATATTCGCGATCATTCGGAATCATGAATGTGACTGAAATTCATCCGATCGATCCACTGCTGAATCCCACGCGATACCACATCTATGGAGGCAAGGAGACCGGGAATCAGACGGCCCTCAACTGGCTGCAGTTACTGAATCAGGGGTTTCGGATCTATGGCGTTGTGAATACCGATGCTCACTACAACTATCACGGGTCCGGCGGACTGCGAATCTGGGTGAAGTCCGGCACGGATGATCCATCCTTGATCAGTTCTGACGAGATGCGAGACAACGCACGCAATGGTCATATCGTCATGTCGAACGGACCGTATCTGGAAACCACATTTCGAGAAACCGGCAGCGCGGACGCTCCTGTCATTGCCGGTCAGGATCTTGCAGCAAACTCCAGGAAGGTCACGGCTTCGATCAAGGTGCAGTGTCCGAACTGGTTTGACATCGACACAGTCGTGGTGCTCGTGAACGGACGCAGACACGACAACCTTACGTTCAGCCGTGACACGCATCCGGACATGTTCGGCAAGGATGCAGTGAAGTTTGCTCACGACGTAAACGTAGAACTCACCGAGGACGCCCATCTGATAATCCTCACCGGCCATCGAACTCAGTTGATCGGTGACGTCATGGGTCAGATGTGGGGCGCTCAACACCCTGTGGCTCTCAACAATCCCGTCTTTGTCGATGTCGATGGCAATGGCTTCCAGGCCAACAAAGATACACTCGACATTCCACTGCCGGTAAAGTTTGTGGCAGAAGACAAGCGGTGATTGTGAGATATTCACGTTCCGCAATTATTTCCCCCTGGCTTTCCAGGACCTTCCTTCTGGATCACTGTGATGTGCGATCAATCCAAACAAACAGAAGCACTGGTTCTATTGCATCGACAAGCCATTCTGTTTGTGAGTTTCATCGTCGCGACATCATTTGGCCATATCGCAGCCGGGCAGACGAATCCTTCGCCGCTGGGGCAGGCAACACCAGGCTGCCTTGTGGACGATCGCTTTTTCGAAGACGAAGTCTGGGCCAAGGTCGGCGAAAGAACGTGCCTCCGGTGTCACAGCAAGGATGGCGATGCGGCTGACAGTGAATTCGTCCTGGTAAGACCGACTGAAATCGCCGACGAAGTTGCCACACTGGCTCGAAATCGAGCGGCCTTTGAAGCTGTGGCCAAAATTGCGTCTGGCGATCAGTTGCAACTGCTGCAAAAGGTCATCGGCAAACTTGAGCATGGCGGCGGTCAGGTGCTCAAACCGGACTCGACCGGGTACAGGATTCTGGATCGCTTCGTGCGGCGGATGATGCCGCGAACTGGTGAACCATCTGAGGATGTCGCGGCAAGTGACAACAACGCCCCGCCATTTTTTGACGGCGTCACATTGATCACGTCGCCGCGCTTGCTGCGACGAATCACGCTCTCACTGGCCGGACGACTGCCTGCCGCTGCAGAACTCGAAGCGGTGGAACAGGGCGGGCTTGCCGCAATTGATCCGATCCTCGACAGCCTAATGCGGGAGGATGCATTCTATGCCCGACTGAAAGAAGGCTTCAATGACATCTTTCTGACCGTCGGAATCGAAGACAACGCTGAAACGCTGCTGTCGTACGACCACTTCGAAAAGACGCGGCTTTGGTATCAGACCCACGATTTCAGTCATCTCCCCGAAGCTGAACGCGAGCGGGCGGGATGGAAGCTGGCCGACGTCTACCGCGAGGCACTGCTGCGTGAACCACTGGAACTGATTTCTTACATCGTCCGCAATGATCGTCCGTTTTCGGAACTCGCCACCGCCGACTACATCATGGTCAGCCCGTACACCGCTCGCGGATACGGCATGTTTGAAGAGCTGAAGGGTCAGTTCAAAAATACTGAAGATCCGTTCGAATACCTTCCCGCGAAATTGCACGCCCTCACCGGTCGCGACGGCAAGACGCAGGAATCTGCCACGGGCTTATATCCTCATGCAGGCTTCCTGAGCATGTTCCATTACCTGCGACGATATCCGTCCACCGAAACGAACCGCAATCGGCTGCGCGCCAGAATGTTCTATCAGCATTTTCTGGGCATCGACATCATGCAACTGGCTCCCCGTTCGACCGATGCGTCGGCTGTGGCGGCAAAGTATGAGATTCCTACGATGCAGGCTCCGGATTGCGTCGTCTGCCACAAAACGATCGACCCCGTTACCGGAATCTTTCAGGACTTCAACTTTGAAGGTGAATTGGGACCTCGAAAGGACGGCTGGTACACCGACATGTTTCAGTCAGGCTTTGAAGGTGAAGACATGCCGTCCAGCGAACGCTGGCGAGCTCCACAGTGGCTGGCGGAGAGAGCCGTCAAAGACGCGAGATTCCCGATTGCGATGGTCGAGCATGTGTATTGCATCCTGATGGGCCGGAAGGTGCTGCAGCCGCCGGAAGACATTGATGATCCGGCCTTTGGCGGAAAACGTCGAGCGTATCTTGAACAAAGAAAAATGATCAAAGACGTCGCCGGACAATTTACGGTATCCGGCTTTAATCTCAAGATTGCCTTCAAAGCAATTGTCGCCACGGATTTTTACCGCGCGGATGGAATCGCCACGGTTGCCCAACACCCGGAGCGGCAGGCAGAGCTGGACGACATTGGCGTCGTCCGACTGGTCACACCCGAGCAGATGGAACGAAAACTTGAAGCAATCTTCGGCCAGCGGTGGGGACGTCTTGAAGAATCCTACAAGATTCTTTACGGCGGCATCGATTCCATCACGGTCACCGAACGCAACGCCGAACCCAGTGGTGCGATGGGGGCCATTCAACGCATCATGGCAAACGATGTGGCCTGCCTGAACGTAGGCCGGGATTTCCATCGTCCCGCCGCTGAACGGATTCTGTTTTCCGAAATCGAGGCGTCAGTCGTGCCCAGTGATGAAGAGTCCAACCAAAAGATCCGCGAGACGATCGTCAGTCTGCAGAACAAACTCCTTGGCCACCAGCGTGCCGTCGATCACCCTGAAGTTGAACGCACATTCCAGCTCTTCAGCGGTATCATCGCCGACGCCAAAGCCCAGCCGCACTACGAGCCTCGTGAAACCTACTTCTGCGGCGGCCGCGAAGATTTCCATGTCGAAGATCCTCATTACACCGTCCGCGCGTGGCGGGGAGTGGTGACGTATCTGTTACGCCAGCATGAATTCCTTTACGAGTGATTTATTCGGCGAGCGGCAGGGCGTCAGCCCTCCGTGTGCGCTACTCACTGCACGGAGGGCTGACGCCCAGCCGCTCGCCAACAGATTGACATAAGCAACTTTGACAGGAAAATATTATGAATCGGTGCTACATGGCGAACGATAAGAAAAGCGGGTTTACTCACATTGACCCCAAAGACCTCATCGCAAAGCCAGCAAAGGATTGCGGAACCTTCTTTACCGGCGGAGGCCATCACATCACGATGGCGGCTGTGGACAACACCGTGTGCTACTCGACGTGGAAGAAGACGCTGAGAAGCCGAATCGCACCGGAGCCTTCGTCAATCAACGCAACTGGGTGCTGTTCACAACCGGCGGTCCTGACGGGAAGTCGTCGCTGTGCCTGCTTGATGCCAAAGCAGCTGAGCCGACGGTGATCAAACTGCCGATCGATGTGGCGGACGGTCTTACGCTGACAACTCCGGAAGTGGTGCTGGCATCCGGTGGCAGACGTTATGCGTTCCTGTTCCAGGACAAGCACGAAGGTGAGCTTCAGGAGCAGCTGACGATCGTGGATCTCGACCCCAACGGCGACCGGAATCTGTCGGACGCAAAGATCGCAAAAACGATCCCCGTGGGTGCCAGCAAGGTGGATGGTCATCATGGACATCATTCCGTCAGCTTCGATTCCGAAGGTCGCCTTGCATGTTTCACGAATCCTGGCGATGGTACCATCTGGGTCATGTCACTGAAGGATCTGACAATCCGAGCCAAATCTGTTGTCGGTGGTACTCCGGCAGCGATCGTGGCCATTGGAGCGCCAGAACATAAGCACTAAATTCGAAATCTGAAATCTGAAAAGTAGCTGGTCGAACTAATTTTTTTCTACGAGGAATTTCCGGATGTGTTCTTTACGTCGCTCATGGTCACTGGTCCTTGGTTTCTCCCTGCTGGTCGGCAGCGGTTGCAGTGAACCTGCGCAGAACGCCCCCGTCGCATCTTCGGAGAATCACGGACATGGCCATGAAGACCACGACCATGGCCCCGAGTCGTTGAAAGACGCTCTGGCGGAGGTGACATCGTTGCGCAACACAATTCGAGACTCGTTCGCGAAGAATGATCAGGACGCAGCCCATGGCCCGTTGCATGACGTGGGAGCGATCCTGGAAGCCATACCGGAACTTGCAAAGAAAGAGAAAGTCAGCGCAGAGAACCAGGCCGCGATTGAAACAGCGGTCAACGCTCTGATGGATGCCTTCGGCAACGTCGATAAGACGATGCATGGCCAGGAAGGCTCCACATACGCTGAGGAATCGGCAACGATCGATACGACGCTGACAGCATTGTCTGCCGCCTGTGCAGTTGATTCGGCACCTGCTGCGGATGTCAAGGGTGAAGAAACACCGGCAGCTCCGTAGGGAAGAACCAGAGGCGAATTGCCGCGCCAGCCGTCTGAGACTGCTTGGATGTCACGTCGAGCTGATTGTCTGCGACTTCCGCCAAAACGCATCTCAAAACAAGGTCATCACATATGAAACGGAATATAACCCTTTTGCTGGCGATTGCCTCCTGCCTGATCACAGCGAGTTGTGGCGAGGGGACCAGCCCCAGGGTACTTGCGCTGCGATCACAATTTGTTGCAGCAACCGCTCCGGAGAACGAACGCCCGGTGCCTGATATCCGAACGGACCTGAAATCCGGGAAACTGAAAGCTGACACCACGTTTGTGGTTCGAGCGAGGATCAATGCCGGAGATTTTCCTCCGTTTGCCGAAGGTAAGGCGACTTTCATTGTGACTGACGCCACGGGTCACGACGGCGATGAATCGCACGACCCTCACGAGTGCCCGTTCTGCAAACGCGACATTAAGAGCGTGATCGCGCGGGTGGAATTCGACGAAGAAGCAAGCAGGATGATTGACATCGATGCCCGGGAACTCTTTAACGTCAAGGAATTCGATCTGTTGGTCATCGAAGGCACGGGGCGCTTCGACGCAGATGATATGCTGGTGATCGACGCGAAGAAGCTGTTTGTGATCAGGTAGTTTTGCCGCCGCGCTGGACATTCCTATTGCTGCGTCAGAATCAAATTCATCAATTCTTCCTGGTTTAATCTTTCATTGCAGCGTACAAATACTTTAAGATGCGAGTCACTGGTCGGGCTCGGAGTTTTTGATTTCTATCCTCCATGGCCCAGAGAGCATGCGTCCGCATCGCACTCAAATCTTGACATGGCTGCTGGTTTTCTGGCAGTTTCTTCTCCCATCGGGTGCGCCGTGGCTGCATACCGTTGTTGATGGGTCTTGCGGTACGCCTTCGGCTGAGCAACATTCCGGAACAACGTGCTGTCACCGTAGCCACTCGCATGGATCGCACTCTCACACGACTGCGAATTCCAGCGGTACCAACAAAAGTTGCGGCGATCAGTTACCTTCCGATCCTGCGCCGCATGATTGTTCAAATTGTGCGATTTGTCAGGCAATTTCCGCTCCGAGAGTTCTCGCGGTACAGATCGAGCTGCCAAAACTCATCGAGCAAACCGGCGTCATTGAAACGCCCCAATGTGCAGATCCTCTGCTGGGATTCTGTCTGCCTCTGCAGTGCCGTGCTCCGCCAGTTGCGTGAGTGGTGCTCTCAGTGTGACGCAAGCGGTCGTGTGACGCCGTGTATTTGACATCCAGATTTACCGCATCGGTTTGCGCTGAAACTGCGATGTTCGATTGTCGATGTCCATGATGGCTGCGACTGCCTCTTCGCCGTCCGCGAACAAAAACCGTTCGCCTGCTCAATCCTGAATTTCAGGCAATCATCTCGTCTGCGGCCCATGGGGTGCGACACGGGTCCGACCAGTCCGTGCACTCAGCGGCCGCGGCGAGGTGAATCTCTTCCTAACAATACACGTGCAGCGAGTGCTGCTGTTTAACTCCTGGATATTATTCTCATGAAAAGACTCTCTGGAACACGACGCGGATTTACGCTGATTGAGTTGCTTGTCGTGATTGCAATCATTGCCATCCTGATTGCGTTACTACTGCCGGCAGTGCAACAAGCTCGCGAGGCCGCACGCAGGACTCAGTGCAAAAATAATCTCAAACAGATCGGCCTGGCTCTACACAACTATCTTGATGTCGCCGGGGTATTTCCTCCGGGCTGGATCGCGGTCGATGACAACGGTTTCCCGAGTGCCCATGAAGGAACCAGCGGTGTCGGCTGGGCGACCATGATTCTGCCGTACATGGAACAGGGCAACATTTACAGTCAGTTCAATGCCAGCCTGCCGTTGACTGATCCGGCCAATGCCGCGTTTCTTCGAAATCAGATCCCGGCGTACAAGTGTCCGTCCGATCCGCAGCCGGAGTACTTCTTTATTGCAGAAGAAGCAACCGGTGCCATTATCACCGGATTGCCGATTGCAAACTACATCGGCTGCTTTGGGACGGAAGAACTGGACGGCTGCGAAAATGCTCCCGGTGATCTTCCGGTAATGGCCGACGGTACCTGCAAAGGCAATGGAGCTTTCTATCACAACAGCAAGGTTCGCATGGCTGACATCACTGATGGCACGTCCAGTACCTTCCTTACTGGCGAACGCAGAACAGTCGCCAAGTTGAATTGGTTTACTACGTGGCCAGGCATGATCGCGGAAGGCGAAGAAGCGTTTCAGCGAGTCTGCGGATCAGCGGACCACACCCCGAACCATCCGTCCTCGCATTTCGATGACTTCAGCAGCGCACACACAGGAGGTGCTCAGTTCTGCCTCGGTGACGGTTCTGTTCGATTCATCTCCGAGAACATTGACACGGGCGTCTACCAGTCACTGGCGACCATCCAGGGGGGTGAAGTGGTCGGAGAATTCTGATGACGTTCGGCGTTGCGTCAAATGTCTTCCATCCCCGTGCGTCCTGGTTGATGCAGTCAGGCACATCATCGCCCAGTTCGTAGATTTCATCGCCACTCCGCTGTTCGCGGGGATTCTCAGGCTCACTTTGCGCAGATTTTCTTGAATAACTGGAATTTGGTGCCTCGCTCCGTCAACGATATTTGAAAGAAGTATGCACTTCTGCCATTATCACGTCGTATTCATAGAATCGGCACGTCTCTGGAGGGGCTGCTTCAGTGTCGCGTAGATTATTCCTGCAACAATGCAGTCTGGCTGGTCTTGGTTTTGCCGCACCGCTTGGGTGGAAGGCTTTGGCGAGGGCGGCCGACAAGAGTGCAGATTCGCCCGGCTACCCCGGGCCGTACTATGTTGTCTTCAATGCCTCCGGCGGCTGGGACACGACGTACCTGATGGACCCGAAGGGCGTGGAGGGCATCAATCGACTCTATCAGCAAGGCGATATCCTGACGGTCGGCAGTCACCGAATTGCTCCCATCGCGAAGCACATCGCACAGGGAATGAGCAACGAAGATTTCTTCGCGAAGTACGGACCGGAACTGCGAGTCCTCAACGGCCTCGATCTGTCGGTCAACAACCATACCCCCTGTGCGAGATATATGGCGACAGGGAAACTGGATAGCCTGGCGTACCCGACATTTCCGGCACTGGTTGCGGCGTGCCACGGAGCCGAAGCTCCGCTCGCGTTTCTGACGTTCGGCAACTATTCGGCCACCGGCAATCTGGTCCCCATGTCGCGCGTGCCGTATCTGCAGTCCCTGAAATTGCTGGCGCGAGCCGATGCGGTAGAAGGTAGTGATCATCCTTATCAGGACGCATTCGTGTCGGATCGTATCGAGCGCACGCTGGAGCAACAATTCGAAGCCCGAATTTCGGACGCGAGGCTGCCGCGCGTCGAACGCAGTCAGAGTATGCTGTATGCGGCTCAGGCAAATTCAAAAGCTCTGGAGCGCGTGGTTCCATTCATCCCGAAAGAACAATCGAAAGAAAGACTCGCGCAGCAGAATGATATTGCATTGGCCGCCTTCAAAGCCGGCGTTTGTATTTCGGCGAACCTGTCGATTGGTCAGTTTGACAGCCACAACAACAACGACGTCGATCAGATGAAATTGATTCCGGAGTTTCTCGCGGGGATTGATGATCTTTTGCGGAAGGCGGAGGATCTTCAGATTCGCGACAAACTCGTCGTCATCATTCAGAGCGAAATGGGACGCACGCCGAATTACAACAACGGAAATGGAAAAGACCACTGGTCCATCGGCTCCATTATGTTCCTCGGCCCCGGCATTTCGGGGAATCGCGTAATCGGTGCGACGGACGAAAAGCAGCAGCTCGTGCCGATCAATCCCGGATCGCTCGCGATCGATAATGACAACGGAATCCGCGTCCGTCCAGAGCATATTCACCTGGCTCTGCGTGAATTCGCCGGTGTTCAGGATCACGCATTCAGCAAGCGTTTTCCGCTGGAGGTCATGGCGAATGAAAAACTGCAGAACTTCTGGGCGTGAAACATTGAACATCCTGAAATCCTCAGGAATCATCAGAGATATTGCGGGAGCTGTGGCATGACGTCGGTCCTTGTGACTGGTTCGAAGTACAGGTTCATTCCACCGCATGAAAGCCCATTCTGGCCCGCTGTGCTGGGACGGTTTGTTCCCCGATATCTGAAACGAACATGCGGCATTTCGGAGATTGAGATTCGAAGTGCGGAGAAGTTGACTTCCCTGTTGAAAGCTGGCCACGGCATCGTGCTGGCTCCGAATCACTGCCGCATGTCGGATGCGATTGTGCTTCAACAGCTGGCGAGGCATATCAGGACGCCGTTCTTCGTGATGGCCAGCGCGCATTTGTTTCGTGGACGTCGTTCCATGTCGTGGCTGCTTCGCCGACTGGGTGCATTCAGTGTGTATCGCGAAGGAATTGATCGCCAGGCTGTTCAGAAAGGAATCGATATACTGACGGACGGCAAGCGTCCACTGGTCCTTTTCCCCGAAGGTGCTTTGAGTAATTCCAATGAACACCTGAATGCGTTGCAGGAGGGCGTTTCGTTTATCGCCCGCTCAGCGGCTGCAAAACTCGACAAAGCCAGCCAGGCGAACAACACGCCGGATCCCCGTCGAGTCTACACGGTTCCGATCGCCATTCGCTACCTCTACATGGGCGATATTGAAGCGTCTGCCGGAGCGATGCTGACGCAGATCGAAAAGCGACTCTCCTGGCGACCCTTTGACGGTCAGTGTCTGGTCGCACGAATCTATCGTGTCGGCAATGCTTTGCTGTCTCTGAAAGAACAGGAATACCTGGGACAGTCGCAATCCGGTGACATTGAGGAACGACTTCACCGGCTGATCGACCATTTGCTGACTCCGCAGGAAAAGGAATTTCTCGGCGGTCCCAAAGAGGGATCCGTGATTGCAAGAGTCAAAGAACTGCGGCGCGTTCTGCTTCCGGAGATGATCGAGGGAACTCTGCCGGGATCAGAAATGGATCGCCGCTGGCGGCTTTTGGCCGACGCCAGCCTCGCGCAGTCATTGAGTCTGTATCCGGGACGTTACGTGGCTTCGCGACCAACGGTGGATCGTATTCTGGAAACGGTTGAACGGTTCAATGAAAACCTGTGGGGTGACGAGACGCCGCACGGCCCGATGAAGGCCATTATTCAGGTGGGTGAACCAATCGAAGTGAATCCAAAACGTGATCGAAGCTCGAAAGTTGACGCACTCATGCAGGCGATTGAACAGTCTCTGAACGCGATGCTGAAACTATCGGCTGATGAATGCCGAATGTATCAGCCTCGCGAAGCAGGACAGTTATGATTCAAATTCCGCTACGGCAAATCCGTAACCGTTCACGCCTCAGAACGAAACTTGCGCAAGCAACCACAGATAAACACAAATTTACACCGATAGAAATCATCAGTCAATCTGTGTTCATCCGTGTCCATCTGTGGTTCAAACTGTGATTCTCGAAATGTCGTGAACGGTTACGTAAATTCTTTTCCGCCGCCCGCCTGACCGGAATTCCACATGACCAGTGCCGCCACAAACAATCCTTACTCAGCCCCAGGCGCACCGGCATTGAGGGAACACAATGATCGCCATCGCCAACAGGTCGCCACGATCGGAACGATGTACGCTGGCTATTCCACTTCCATGATTCTGCGGATGATTCCGACCGTCGCTGGCAGTTCCATCGTCGCGGATTCCGCATTGGGAATTGATCTGACATCATGGAGTGTGATCGTGGCCTCAGGGACCGTGGGAGGCATGACCGGTAAGTTCCTGTTTGGTTGGTCGGCAGACAAATTCGGTGGGAAGAGAACATTCACTGTCGGGTTGCTGATCGCTTCGCTCTTCGTGAGTTTGTTTGCAATGTCGTCGTCGAAACTGATGTTTCAGATCAGCTTCTTTCTGACATACATGGCGCAGGCCGCAGGCTGGCCGTCCATGACCAAGATCATCGTCAACTGGATTCCGCCAAAGAAGTACGGTCGCGTCTGGGGAATCCTGTCGACGAGTTCGCGAGTCGGCACTCTGACGGCCACGTTTGTCCTGGGATCGCTGCTGGCATTCATGTCGTGGAGAGGCATGCTGCTGATTGCATCGGCGATCGGATTTGCAATTACCGCCTTCTATGCGTTTGCGATGAAAGAGCGCCCCGCCATTCCAGTGACGCAAATAGAACCAGCATCGAATACCGATTCAGTCGCGACAATTCCTGCCGCTTCGGCTCATCGATTTGATGGGCTCTCGTTGCTGCAGGCAATTCCAATGTTCTTTTGCAGCCTTCGATTCTGGCTCATTTGCGGCAGCCTGATGGGACTGACAATCCTGTGGGACTTCCTGTCATTTCTGCCGCTGTACCTGAAGGACACCCAAGGCCTGAGCGCCGCACGTGCATCCATGGCGGCATCCGCGTTTCCCATGGGAAGTCTGATCTCCGTATTGATCGGTGGTTTTGTGTTCGACCGCCTGGACCGGCGGATCATGGCCTGGGTGATGGGAGGTCTACTGTTGACCGCAACCGGCTGCATCGTTGCCTTTTCAATTATGCCGCAATGGAGCCTCAGCGAACAACAGGCCACTCTGATCTCTCTGGGCCTGTTGTTTGTTTTCGGACTGTGCGTTTCGCCGTGCTATTACATCCCGGCGAGTGTCTTCTCAATCGATTTTGGCGGACCACATTCCGGCTTTCTTGTCGCGATCCTGGATGCCGTCGGCTTTGCTGCATCGGCCGTGTTTACAGTGTACGGAGGCCACATAGCTCAGTCGTACGGCTGGGGCAGGTTTCTGACAGCCCTGGTCGCCGTTTGCATATGGTCAGTCCTGACAACATTCTTTTTCATGCAACGCGAAGCACGCAACAAACGGCAGCGAGATGCCTGATTGACGCAGATACCAAATGGATCGTGGAATCTCATTCCGCGTGTCGCAACAATACAGGATTCGCGGATTCCGGCAATCCATACGCTGCGCCGGTCAGTGCGGGAACAGGTGGTATCCCGCTTACGGCATTTCCTGAAACGACAAGCAGGAGGCTGGAGCCTCGGGGCAGTGCGTTCCGAGGCTGGAGCCTCGGAACGAGGGGGGAGCAATATGGCGAGGACGAGGTATCGATTCAGCAAGGACCAGCGGCCACACTTCATGACGAATACGATCGTGGCCTGGCTACCGGTGTTTGCTTATCCCGACTATGTCAACATCGTCCTGGACAGTTGGCGATTTCTTCAGCGAGAACGAGACATCGTAATCCTGTCGTGGGTGGTGCTGGAAAATCATCTGCACTGGATTGCAAACGGGCCCGATCTGTCAAAGCGAGTCGGCGAGTTCAAGTCGTTCACTGCCAAACAGATCATTCACAAAATGGAAGCCAACGGGGCAAAGACGCTTCTCCAGGAGCTGGAATACTACAAGCTGCGTCATAAGGTGGATCAGACGCACCAGGTTTGGCAGGAAGGCAGTCACCCAAAGGTCATTGAAACAGACGATGTCATGTGGCAAAAGATCGAATACTGTCACAACAATCCGCTTCGCCGAGGCTACGTTGATCAACCGGAACACTGGCGGTACAGCAGTGCTCGAAATTACCTTGGCCAGCCAGGCCTGATCGAAGTGTGTACCGACTGGCGCTGAGTCTCATGCCCTCATGCCCTCGTTCCGAGGCTCCTGCCTCGGAACGCACTGCACACGAGGCTCCTGCCTCGCGAGTCACGTTGAACTGGCAGGAGCAAAGCTGGAGGCTGGAGGCTGGAGGCTGGAGGCTGGAGCCTCCGGGCAGTGCGTTCCGAGGCTGGAGCCCCGGAACGAGGTTATTCCGCCACGATTTCAGCTGCGTTCCAATATGCGAATTCGTTGCTCCAGTCATTGGCTTTGTTGAGTAGGTCGATGGTGACGGGTTGACCGGCAAGATCGCTGAGATCGACAACGATGTCTCGCCATTCGATGTTGTTGCCATTGCGTTTGACAATGGACTGATGGCGGGGTTCGCCGTTGACGTTGACGACGAGTTGCCAGTCGCCTTGTTCATGTGCGGCAACGCTCAGACGCAGTTTCACCGTTGCAGCGGTCGGCAACGTGGTCGATGTTGTCAGCACAGTCGGTTCCGTGCGTGACACGGGATGCGTTCGCAGGGCAGGGCGGTCGTGGTAGTCGGCGAGAATTGCGATGCCGCCTTCGCCGGATTTGCCTGTCGAATATCCGGGTAGCAATTGCTCAATGAGCCCTGTGAATTCTTCGCCTTTGTCGCTTTCCCCGGGCACGATGCGGGAACCGATCAGCAGTCTGGCTGCGGCGTCCTCCGGTGGCTTGTCCAGCGTGATGTAGGCAAACAGGTCCCGCATTTCCTGTGGCTGGATCTGTTTCTCAAGTCCTTCCGGCATGAGCGACAATTTGCTCGGAACCACTTCGTCAATATCCGTGCGCGCGATGATTTCCTGCTTGTCGCCCTGGACTTTCAGCACGACTCGCTGCGGGCTGTCTTCCACCGGCAGACCGGACACAACGCGGCCTTCTTTTGTCACGACCGTGAGTCCCTGATACGACACGCCGATCACAAGGCTGGGGTCAAAGACGTTTGACAGCAGTTGTTCGAACGACGCCCGTCCATTCCGCGTGATATCCGGACCGACTTCGGCCCCTTCGCCGTACATCTTGTGGCACTGTCCGCAGACTTTCTTGAAGACAACTCGTCCGGCGATCGGATCGCCGTCGCTGGTTCGCAGTTCGTTTCTCATCCGACTGATGAGTTCGATCCGAGCCGGATCACGTTCAGTTCGTACCACGCCCCAATGTTTGGTGACAAGATCTGCCAGCTTCGCGTCCTTGAGGCTCAACATTTTCTGAGCCTGGTTGGCATTGATCACCGAAGCTGCCAGCTTCCCATCGCCCACCAGTTTCAGCAGTGCGGAAGCGGAATCAGTTCGATCCGTGAGAGTTTCAATCGCGGCTGACTGGACGTCGGCCGGGAGCGCAGGAAGCCGCACCAACAGCACCTCGGTCGCAGACGTCGAACGAATTCGGCCAATCGCCTGGATCGCTCGGCGACGAGACTCTGATTCGGTCGATTTGTCCAGAACGTCGATGGCCAGATCCAGTGCCTCGTGAGCTTCTGCTGTAATCAGTGCGTTAATGAATCGAAGACGCGTTGAATCGTCTTTGGAATTCGTCGCCAAACCTTTCGCGCGGTCCATCGCATGCGGAATCCGCAGTGTTGCACCAAGTTCGACGGACGGTTCCATGGTGGGCCGAACACCCTTCTGGTTCATCGTGTTGATCAGCGTTCGTTCAAGCTGCGTGCGAATCTGCAGCAATGTGTCACCAGCCAGCTCTCCCGATCGCACTCGTTCGGTCAATAACTGCAGGCAACGGTTCGCAGCGTCTTCCGTGGATGCTGAGTTGACCAGCAACCTCACGAAACCGGCAACGGCACCCGTGTCAGGTTTGGACGTGGAAAGAATCCGGTCAGCCGCTCGAGGCAGAAGATCCAGTACAGATGCTGGAAGTGGTCTCGGTAGTCGTTCAATTTCCGCAACGAACTCGGCGGTCTGAGTCTCCAGCAGCGGATGAAGATTTTGCCACACAATTCGTGGCACCAGCGGATCATCGCCCGCCTGAGCCAGCACGGCCGCGAGCACTGGCATGACCGGGATGGCCGGATGTCGCCGCTTCACCGCAGCAATCGCAACCTGAACGCGCACCTGTGGCGCGGGGTCATTGCGGAGTTCGAAGATAATTTGAGCGATGGATTCCGGCAATTCGCGCAAGTCACCTGAGGATCGAACTGCCCACGCTCTGGCAACATCGTCGCCGTTATTCAGCAGCGTTGCGTACATCTCTGCAGTCAACCGTCCAGCGCCGGTGAGCGTTCCGATGCTGCCCTGGCCCAATACTTCGGGACCCGGCAGAGCAATGGCCAACTCAAGATTTTCAATCAGCTCCGTATGGTCGCCGGCTGTCAGCAATCGTTCCGTCAGCAATCGCTGAGCGATGTCCCGGTGATAACCGTTCCCTGATCCAAGTCGAGTCATGAGGTCGTCATCGCTCAGCGTCGCCATGTCCTCCGACTTCGCACGCGGCGTGTCCTTGTACCGCAGCCGATACAGTCGCCCCTTCAGACGGTCGATCCCGGCAGGATCTCGGTTCGCGTCCTGATAGCAGTGATAGCGGTCGTACCAGTCGAGAATGTAAAGGCATCCATCCGGCCCCGTCTTCTGCACGACCGGCATGAACCACGCATCGTTGGCGCTCAGCAGGTCTTCTTCGGGAGACGCCTTGTACGTCGATTCGAAGCGTTCGATGCGATCGGCGTTAATGCAACTGCCGTGGATGTTGCCCATATAGAGTTTCTTGCGGTATTGCTCGGGATACGCATCACTGTCGTACCAGTGAATCCCGCAGTAGGCGGCCTTCTGATGCTTGTGCCCGACGATACTTTCAATCTTCCATGTGAACGGCGGATACGGGCCTCCCTGACGATGGTAGTAGCCGGTTTCCGTCAGATGCCACAGATGATCGATCACACAGGCGCTGATGAACGCGTCACCTTCGTCATTGAACGCAATGCCCCATGGATTGCTCGTACCTTCGCAGAACACCTGGAACTCGCGCGTCTTCGGATGAATGCGAAACATCGCACATGTGAAATGCCACGACTGTTGTGGCTCGCGTTGAAAAAGGTGTCTGGAACTCTCCGGCACCTTGCTTTCATTGGGTGCTGCTGGTGCCTCCAAAGTTCCAGACACCTTTTTCAACCTGAAATTCGGGTTCTTTGGCCCGTAGGTCACATGCGCAGGATTGAAGACTCCGTTCAGACCATAGAGCCAGCCATCCGGTCCCCACGTCAGCGAATTCGGCAACTCATGCGTGTCATCTCGACCAAAACCGGTGACGACGACTTCCTGTGTATCGGCTTTGCCGTCGCCATCGATGTCCTGCACAAACAGGATATCCGGTGAGTTCGCTATCCAGACGCCGCCATGTCCGACTGCAATCCCACTCGGGATATTCAGGCCCTCCATAAACACCGAAAACTTATCCGCTTTGCCATCGCCGTCAGTGTCTTCCAGAATCTTGACGCGATCCTTCCCCGGCCCGGCCTCGCGCCGAGGATACTCGAACGACTCCGTGATCCAGAAGCGGCCGCGTTCATCAATCGTCATTGACACCGGATTCACGATGTCCGGTTCCGACGCAACGAGCTCCACGCTGAAACCCTCCGGCACGACCATCTTTGCGATGGCCTCCGCCGGACTCAATGCCGGCCCCGGCGGTTTGTCCTGAGCGTGAGGAATGCGTTCCTCCTGCGCGAAACAGGAAATGCATGACGCAACGATAACGCACAATGACAGGCGGGAAAACATATGTCGCATTGAGAAACGCTCCGGGAACGGTGACGTCGTAAACCATGCATATCGTGGCAGGAAGAATTCTTTGTGGCAAACGTGGAGCGATGCAAAGTGCTGAGCCCGCTGGAGTTCAGTTCTCAATGCACGTGAATTCCGGCGAGCGGCTGGGCGTCAGCCCTCCGTGTCGAGTCGGCCCGTAGACACGGAGGGCTGACGCCCAGCCGCTCGCCGAATCTGATCCCCGTGGAGATCTACCCGTCCTTTACACCAACTCGGGCATCGGCGTTGTTTTTTCCAGCAGATATTGCGGACGACCGCCAAGGGCATGGAGCTTTGTGGCGTCAGGGTCAATGCCAAGGTGACCGTACAGGGCCGCGAGAACCTCGCTGAAGTGGACCGGGCGATCGGCGATTTCAGCACCGAGACGATCGGTGGCTCCAATGACCTGACCAGTCCGGAAGCCGCCGCCTGCCAGTAAGCCACCGCCAACCTGAGGCCAGTGGTCTCGCCCGGCATCGGGATTGATTCGTGGCGTGCGGCCAAACTCACCCCACGCGATCACCGCAACGTCTTTGTCCATGCCGCGCAGATGCAGATCTTCGATCAGCGCGGACAGACCCTGATCAAATTGCGGCAAGTGAGTGTTCTTCATGCCGTTGAAATTGTCGCTGTGAAAATCCCAGCGACCGAAGTTGAGTGTCACAACGCGGCAGCCCGCTTCAACGAGGCGTCGCGCCATCAGAAAATGTTCAAGGTTACGCGGAGCACCGTCGCCGAAACGATTGGCGTCACCTTTGCCGTATCGTTCGCGAATAGCTTCCGGTTCTTTCGCAATATCCAGTGCATCCACCAGCGCACTGCTCGTAAGGATGTTGAATGCCTGCAGCGAGAGCGTGTCGAGACCGTCCAGCGTGCCGCTGCTGTCCATGTCTCTGCGTAGTCGATCAACACTGGTCAGCAGGGCCTGTCGATCGTTCAAGCGATCGCTGCTGATGCCCTGCAGTTTCATGTCCGCGCTCGCTGGCCCGGACGGTCGAAACGCCGCGTTGGCAATTCCCAGGAATCCCGGCAGGCCGGGTGAACCGTATGGTGGATGCCCGCAATCCGGCGACAAACCCACGAACGGCGGCACGGCCTTGTTGGTCGCGCCCAGCATCTTTGAAGCAGCAGACCCCATTGACGGCCAGCCGCCGGGGGGCTGATTGCGTTTCGATCGTCCAGTGTAGCAGATGAATGAATCGTGATCGCCATCGGGCGAACCGTACATGCTTCGCAGCGGCACGCATTTGTCCATGATCGCGGCCATGCGCGGCATGTGTTCGCAAATTTCAATTCCGGGCACGTTCGTCGGAATTGGCTGGAACTCACCACGAATTTCGGACGGTGCTTCCATCTTCAGGTCATACATGTCCTGATGCCCCGGCGCGCCGCACATGTAGATCATGATCACGGCTTTGTGCGACTTGCGGATGCCTGCGATCTGTTCGGCACGCAGGAGTTCTGGCAGCGTGAGGCCGCCAAGCGTCAAGGCTCCCAGACGCAGCGTGTCGCGACGAGTGATTCCATCACAGAGGGGGCTTCGGCCATGACCGAGAATTGAGAGCATCAGCAGGTCTCGCGGACAAACAGAAGAACAAGGCGGGAAGAAGCAGGTTCCAGAGGTAGGATTGCCGGGGCGGCGACGAACCTGCACCAGCTAAATCCTACCATAGGAATCGGCTCATCGGAACCAGTTCCTCCGGAAAACAC
>CAZFDW010000040.1:0-3540 GCA_964517865.1 uncultured Chitinophaga sp. | reverse complement strand
AACCCGCTGGCAGTTGTTGTCGCTCTGTCAGGCACCTAGAATGGTCGCCCGTTGCTGAGTTCCGTGTTCAGCAAAGATCGCTGAATGCGTCTGATCAGCACCTCATTGAAAGTTGTCCAATGGTACGAGTATTTGTTAGAGAGCTCAAAGACGGCGATTCCGTCAACGAAATCTTCATGCTGGCTGACAAACAGCTTCGCGCCAATCGCAACGCCAATCTGTATCTCCTGGCGACTCTGCGAGACCGCACCGGCGTCGTCAGCGGCCTGATGTGGAATGTCGTTGAAGAGACGGTGCAGCATATTTCTTCCGGCGACTATGTGCGCGTCCGAGGCAAAGTGCAGCTGTACCAGGGTGGACTGCAGATGATTATGACGCACATTGATCAGGTATCACAATCAGCGTGCGCTGAGGAAGATTTTCAGGTGCAGCCTCAGGCAAACGCCGCACCGCTGCTGGCGCGTTTGAAGGAACTGCTGACATCGCTCCGATGCCCACAGCTCCTGACGCTGGCTCAGTGCTTCCTTGACGACGACGCACTGGTCACAGGACTGTGCGCTGCACCGGCAGGAGTGAAAGCCCATCATGCTTATATGGGCGGACTGATCGAGCACGTTGTCAGTATGTCGGAGGTCGCTGATCGCATTTGTGTGCTCTACCCAACGCTCAATCGTGATCTGCTGCTGCTGGGTGTTCTGCTGCACGATCTGGGCAAGGTTCGCGAACTTTCCTGGGATCCCACCCTGGCTTACACAGACGAAGGTCAACTGCTGGGACACATCAATATCGCGATCGAGATCCTGAACGAAAAACTCATTCTGGCTGAGTCACGCCTCGGAAAATCGATTGATAAAGAAAACGTTTTGCGACTCAAACACATGATCCTGAGTCATCACGGGACGCGCGAATTCGGCAGTCCCACAATCCCCATGACTCCTGAAGCGATTGCCCTCCACCATATCGATAACCTCGACGCAAAACTGCATGAGTTCACTCGAACAATTCAGGATGACCTGAACGCCGATTCCGCCTGGACACCTTTTAATCCACGCAGTGATCGCAAGCTGTTCAAGGGCTATGACCGCGTGAAGTAACCGGCGTAACGCCAACATGAGCACCAGTGCAGAAATTCCGTCGTTTAACCACGTGTCCATCGGGCCGCGCTTCGCTGCCAATCGCGGGGCGTTGCCCACGCGGTTAAACGATATTCACCTCCCGCAAAATAACACGGCCGTCCCAGAACTCATTCCTCGGTTCAACCCATCTTCGGAAAGTTTGAAATTCGTGCCAAACTTCCGGAAGGGCAGGGCGTCTGGCCTGCGATCTGGATGCTGCCAACCGAAGAGAAATACGGCACATGGGCATCCAGCGGTGAAATTGACATCATGGAGTTCAAAGGACAGGAACCCAACGTTGTCTGGGGCACGTTGCACCACGGAAAGCAATGGCCGGACAACAAGCACACGGGTGACACTTACAAACTGGAAACAGGCAATTTCACTGACGACTTCCACACCTTCGCAATCGAATGGGAAGAAGGCGTCGTACGCTGGTATGTCGATGGCAAGCTCTGGCAGACTCAGACCAAATGGGACTCAAACGGCGGAAAATATCCCGCACCGTTCGATCAGGAATTCCACATCGTCCTGAATCTTGCCATCGGCGGCGGCTTCGTCGGCAATGTGGATGCCTCGACGAAGTTTCCGCGTGAGTTTCTGGTGGACTATGTTCGCGTTTATCAAAGGTAAATTGTTTGGACGGCGAATGACGGACAAGAATGTCCATCCTACTTTTTGTCATCCACTTTTGGTGCAAACCCGCGTCGCATCGTGTTTTCCGAAACGTTGACTGGCACGAGGAACTGCAGCAGATAATCGGGGCCGCCGGCTTTGCTGCCGATGCCTGACATGCGGTAGCCGCCGAACGGGTGACGTTGCACAAGAGCGCCGGTGATTTCGCGGTTCAGATACAGGTTACCCACTTCGAATTCGTTGCGGGCGCGCCGCAGCGCCGCCGGGCTGCGGCTGTAGATGCCGCCAGTCAGCGCGTATTTTGTACCATTGGCGATCTGAAATGCGTCATCAAGAGTCTTCGCTTTGATGACAGCGAGCACCGGGCCGAAAATTTCGTTCTGAGCAAGCGGTGACGTCGGATCCACATCAATGAAAATATGAGGCCCGATGAACGTGCCCTGTTTCGCCAGGGCACCAGCATCAACGGCCAGTTTCAACACGCCGCCGTGTTCCGGATCGACTTTTCTGATTGTCTCCAGAATGCGGTCGCGAGCATCTTCATCGATCACCGGCCCGATTCTCGTCGCCGGATCTTCAGCGACACCGATCGTCAGACTTTTCGTCGCATCGACCAGTCGCTCCACGAACTGATCGTACGCGGCGTCCAGCACGATGACTCGTGAACAAGCGGAACACTTCTGCCCGGCATAACTGAATGCACTTTTGATGACACCCACGACAGCTTCATCGAGATCCGCATCGTCATCGACGATAATCGAGTTCTTGCCACCCATTTCTGCGATGACTCGCCGCACGTTCTGCTGACGTTTGTCGGTGTCGGCCGCCGCACGATTGATTTCCAGCCCGACATTCCGGGAACCCGTGAACGCCACCAGATCGACGTCGGGATGACTCACCAGCGTCGGACCAATATCTTCTCCGATGCCCGGCAGAAAATTGACAACGCCGTCCGGCACACTGGCGTTCCGGATGATTTCCATCAGCTTCGCCGCAACGACAGACGATTGTTCGGCGGGTTTCATGATAACCGTGTTGCCTGTGACCATGGCAGCGACCGTCATACCGGCCAGAATTGCCATTGGAAAATTCCACGGCGCGATCGCCACGCAGACCCCGCGCGAACGATATGCGTAGCTGTTTTCTTCACCCAGAAAATCGCACTGCTGCGGTATTGCAAGGCGTTTCATTTCGTGCGCGTAGTACATGCAGAAGTCGATCGTTTCAGCGACGTCGGCGTCTGCTTCTACCCACGGCTTTCCGGTTTCAAAGAGTACCCACGCCGCCAGTTCAAACCTCCGCTCACGCATTTCAGCGGCCATCAATTCCAGATACTCCGCGCGGGTTTCGACCGGCGTGGCCGCCCACATCGGATATGCACGCCGGGCGGCATCGATCGCGTCGGTTGCCTGATCGGCTGTGGCAGACGCCACGCGGCCGATGATTTCAGACGTCTTCGACGGATTGCGCGACACGAGTGTCGCACGGCTGTCGCACGACTTGCCGTCGATAATCAGCCGATACTCGCTCCCGAATTCGTCACGCACAAAAGCCAGCGCTTCAAGCATCGCCGTGCGATTTGCTTCCTGACTGAAATCAGTCAGGGGTTCGTTCGAAAAACCGGACTTCGGTCCGTCGTGGAGAGGCGGCTCAGTGGCTGCGTGGCTGGATGGCTTCATAAGAAGTTTCTCAACGGCTATATGTTCGGCAAAGCTCTGGCGAAGGAAAGAATCATTGGACGTGTTTTCCAGCAGACGACGCACAAGGTACGCCATCCCGGGAATCAGTT
>CAZFDW010000039.1:0-24402 GCA_964517865.1 uncultured Chitinophaga sp. | reverse complement strand
GGGCTCGCGCCCGTGGCTACAACCTGCCGTTCCGTTGGGGATCAATCGCATTGTTTCAGGCAGTTTCTGTGCTCAATAAACCAGCGTTTTGTCAATCAAAATCCTTCACGGCGTTGCCAGCCAGGGCACCGTCAGTGCGAAATCCGGCACTTATGCTGTGCTTGCCCTGACGATCACTGAACGTGCATGGGCCATGCAGACAGCATGGCCCGAAACAACGTCGGGCGAGGTCAAGGTTTCCAGTCAGGAGGGAGGTGCAGCGACCACACTTCATTCGACAACGGCTGCGCATGGCCTCCGGCAATCCAGAGTTTGTCTCTGAAAACGAAGATTGAATGTTCATGGCGCTCCTTCCAGGTCGTCTTCGTCCGCAATTGTTCCCAGGTCTTTCCGTCCTTCGAGTACCACACATCACCCCAGTTCTTTGAAGGATTGTTCGACCAGCCACCGAGCACCCACATGCGATCCCGATACACCGCCGCTGAGAACCACAACCGCGGCGACCATGCTGCCGCTTCGGTTTCAGGAATCCAGTTGACACCATCGCTCGACGACCACACATCGTGCTTCGCGTGATAGTCAGGTACGTAGTTGCCGCCACCGAAGACATAGATCCTGTCGTTCAGCACCACTGCCTGATGATAGGCACGCGGTGACCAGCCGGCGTGTGCCGTTTCGAGCTTCCATTCTTTGCCGTCGGCGGAGGACCACACATCATTCCTGAGGCTTTTGTCGTCGCCGAAGTAATAATTTTCCGTGCCGCCAAGCATCCACAGACGTCCGCGAAATTCCACCAGACCCGCAGCAAGTCGTGGTGTCCATCCCGCGGCCGAGGTGACCTGCTCCCACTTCACGCCATCGACCGAGGACCAAACTTGATTACTCGCCGAATGTCCGGGCAACCGCCCGTTGTACCATCCACCCATGATCCACATTTTGTCCTGAAACGTGATGTTCATCGGCAGATCGCTGTGCAGCCACGGCGCGTTCTCTTCAACTTGTTTCCACTGCTTGCCATCCGCCGAAGCCCACACATCCCGCGGCGGTGCCTCAAATGACTGAAACCAGCCACCCATGATCCACAGCTGATCGTGAAAGACATATTCCGCCTGCGAATCCCGCGCCTGCCACGGCGCGTTGCCTTCGAGGGTCCAGTCGGATCCCGGATCCTGTGCGTGAGCGACGACACTTGTCACAAAGAGAAGCGTTAAAAGTAAGATTCTCATGGCATGATTCTCCAAGGGCGCAGCAACGACGCAGCTTCGCAGACCGCTGAACGAAGTGAGTTGACCCTTGATGCAAATGAAGTTCTCGGGATGATGCCGCTGTCCGACGGCCCGGGATTATAGCGGCCAGATTGCGGATTCGCATCGATTTGGCTGAAAGCTGGAACAGGAAAACGATGAGGCAGGCAGGGCGAATCCAGTCATCCACGTTGATCCACAGTGCATCGCCGCCGTTCATGTCCTGCAGCAGTCGCAACAAAAAATCGGGAGCAAGCCAAGCCTGCCCCCGACATCGCGGAATGCCAAATCATTCACGAAATTACTTATCTGCCGTTACTTGATGCAGCAACTGCCACCAGCACAGCATGAACCGGATGCACAGCATCCAGCATCGCATGCGCAGTCGCCGCCGACGTCGCAGGCACAGCCGAGTTCGGTGCAAATACAGTTCTGGCATTTACAATCGGCGCAGCAGTCGCAACATACAGCAGATGCAGGGGTCTGATTTGTTCCCTGCACATGCAGTGCGGCATAGGCAAAGGGAGCAGCAAACAGACAAACGGCAAACACACTGATGAATTTTTTCATTGAAGGAATCTCCACTGGAATTTCACGAAAAACAAGAGACACAAGAGTCAACTGTTCCGGACAGTGGTTAATTCCTCCAGACACACAGGATGGCCTGCCTGAGATTGTGAGAGTCTGGGTCGCAGCAACTTTGAGGTCCTGATCGAATATTGTCTGGCGTCAGCGATGCCGGCGGGTCAACGAACGGACAAAGTTCTGCGAGCCACTCATTCCGATCCCGTTTCAGAGCGTCGCGATGATCGTCAGCCACAACTCCATTGGTCGCGGGGCGTTCAGCACAGCCGCACGTTCCAGGAAAAAACGCACTGCAATTCGCTGCAGCCTGTGAGCAACTGCACGAGAATTCTGAATCCGTCGTTCTTCCAGAATCCTGACAGCAGCAACATTTCTGGGTGGAATCGACTGCAACGCAAATGGTTGCACCTTTGGATTGACAGCAGGAAGGGGATGCGCAGCAACAAGGCACGCTGGGCAACACGCCGGCAAAGACGCAAACCGCTGCGAGCAGTCCGCGATTGATTCGGGCAGGGATTGAAAGTAGTCGAGAATCCATCGAAACATCCTTCGGTGCGTCGCAACACGATCGCCGAACGTCATGTGCATTATTGGCGCGGCGGCAAACTAAGTCAAAGCCAGTTTGAAAGATACTGGCGGCAGGGCTGCTGAATTGCCTCACGGGCGGCAATTGTGTAGAAGCAATCGAAGGACCCGGAAAATCGCCTACCCAGCTTACCAGGAATTGCGTTGCCAATGACAAAACCTAATCAATCCAACGCCGTTTCAAATCGCGGCCGAAATGCAACTCTGATCGCGGCGTTGCTGGGCTGGATGTTTGACGGATTTGAAATGGGATTGTTTCCGCTCATCGGGCGACCGGCTCTGACAGATCTGCTGAAAAACACGGATCAGGCAGGATCCGAGGCGGACTGGTTTGGTGTCATCATCGCCGTGTTCCTGGTCGGTGCTGCCAGCGGAGGCGTGTTATTCGGCTGGCTGGGTGACAAAATGGGGCGCGTACGCGCGATGTCGCTCAGCATCTTTACTTATGCCGTGTTTACAGGTCTGTGTGGATTCGCGACCGAAGCCTGGCACATCGCGGTGCTGAGATTCATTGCATCACTCGGGATGGGTGGCGAATGGTCGCTCGGCGTCGCGCTGGTGAATGAAATCTGGCCTGGCAAGTCTCGTGCGTTCATTGCGGGACTGATCGGAGCGGCATCGAACGTCGGCTTTCTGCTGGTCGCGATGCTGAGTATGGGGCTGACGGGATTTATCGGCGGGACTCAGTCGGTGATGTTGTCGGTCGGGATCTCAGAAGCCACGTCGCAACATCTGTTATCGAATTCTGCATGGCGATTCCTGATGATCAGCGGAGCCGTGCCGGCACTGTTGATTTTCTTCATCCGCCTGTTCGTTCCCGAATCATCGAAGTGGGAAGAAGAACGCGACAGCGGCAAAACTTCCCACTGGAACAATGTCGATCTGTTTGGTGTGCTGACAGGTTGCCTTGCTGCGATCGGCATCATATATGTCTGGTCACCACTGGCAAAAAATCTCCCTGGCTGGCTCTGCATTGTGGCAACGTTTGTAGGACTGATCGTCTGTCTGCTCGGATTCCTGTACCCCGTACGACAATTTCTGACTCGAGCAATCTCTTCGGGAAAAGTTGCCGCCGAGCAGAAGAATCGCGTGATTGGCCGAATGCTCTTCGGGGCTGGTCTGGCGGGTGTGGCGTTACTCGGAACATGGGGATCCATTCAATGGGCTCCGGGCTGGGCTGATGAACTTCAGCCCAACGAAGCCAACGTCACACTGGCAGACGGCACAATCGTGGAAGGTGTCAAACACTATGCAAAAGAAAAGACACAGGCGGCATTGGCGATCGGTGCGATTGTCGGCACCATTCTGGCGGCATTGGCTGCCGGAAAATTCGGACGCCGTATTACTTACGCGATTCTGTGCCTGGGGTCCGTCGCAGCGGCTGTGTATTTTTATCAGGGACACACAACCTTCAACGGAAGTTTCCTGTTGGCGGCCGTGCTCGCTGGTGGAGTGACGGCCAGCTTCTACGGATTCTTCCCGCTGTATTTTCCGGAGTTGTTTCCCACTGCCGTGCGTGCGACCGGCCAGGGGTTTGCCTTCAACTTTGGTCGCGTGATCGCGGCCATTGGTGGCCTTCAGACAGCAAACCTGAAAGCGTACTTCGGGGGCGATCTTCCGAAAGCCGGGTCCGCGCTGGCCGTCATCTACCTGATCGGCGTGATTATCATCTGGCTGGGACCGGAGACGAAGGGCAAGGAATTGCCGGATTAATTCACGATCATCCAGACGGCCTTCAGATAGTCCGTTTCCATGCACGTCGAAATGACAGGATGATCCGGGGCGGCACCGGTGCGGGCGATGATCTGCAGTGTTCTTGACTGACTGATAATCCGGCTGGAGCCATTCGGATCCAGATCCTCGCCCTGTGATTTCGATGCTGATACAAGCAGTTGCAGGAATTCTGATTCAGGCAACAACCCGGCGCACGTGCAACTCAGCAGCAATCCACCGGGTTTGACAAGGCGCATCGCCAGACGGTTCATGGCGAAATGTTTGCGCGTGCCCTCGTCAATTTCAACTCGCGTGCGGATCAGTTTCGGCGGATCCAGAATCACGACATCGTACAGCTTTCCATTTCGCAGCATTTCACGCATATAACTGAACGCATCTGACTGCACGAACTTTGCACGAGCTTGATTGAGGTTCGCGTTCTCTCGCGCCAGTTTCAGCGGTTCTTCATCAAGGTCCACACCTGTGACGTCGTCCGCTTTGCCAAGCACTTTCGCCTGCACGGAAAATCCGCCCGTGTAACAGCACAGATCCAGAACGCTTTTTCCCTGGCAGAATTCCGCTAGCTTCTTACGGTTCTCGCGCTGGTCGCAGAAGAATCCGGTCTTGTGCCCGCCTTCGAAGCGAACTCGGAATCGTGTGCCGTGTTCTGAAATCACGACCTGCGATGGACAGCCCTCCGACATCAGCGGCGGCGGATCGCAGCCTTCCTGAGACAGAAACTGGGGACTCGTACGAACCAGCCAGTGTCTCAGCCCCATCTCCGCGGCCAGCATTGGCATCAACAGGCTGGCACGTTGATACATCCCAAGCCCGAACGTCTCTGCCGAAAGTACATCCGCGAAGCGATCAATCACAATCCCGGACAGCCCATCGGATTCCGAATGGACGACGCGCCATGCATCGGACTGGGAATCCAGTTTCAGCGTATCACGACGCAGCGAAATGGCGGCTCGAAGTTTCTCTGACCATGCTGCGTTGGTCGGAAACCCCGGCGTATTCCAGAGCATCCGTACGGACATTTCACTGCGGGGATTGAACACACCGTACCCCAACGGCTCCTGCTGTCCGTCGGTGTAAACGGCAACCAGATCTCCAGGCTTTGCGTCTTCAATCCGAGCGATCTGCTTCCGATAAAGAATCGGATGCCGCGTGCGATTTCTGGCGTGAACGACGGGGATCGATTCCGATGCTGACGGCCCCAGTTGAGTCCTCTGCCGCACCATCATCGACGTCATTTCTTTTGACGCTGACGCAATGGGGTACGGTGATGATTCATCGTGAAAGTCGTTGCCCGGAACTTCGCCAGGAGCATTTCGGGGCACGGAGGTCCCTCTTCCCCGGTTGTCAGGGGAGCGTGATGAACGATCATTGGAAGAACGACGTGCCATGGCGAATCTGAGTTCAGGAATTGGCGAGCGGTTGGGCGTCAGCCCTCCGTGGTTTCAAGTGCAGCGAACGTTCTCCCAGACACTTGTCGCCGGGCGGGATCAGCACATGTATCAATACTTACCAGGACGCGGCGGTTCTTTCACGGAGGGCTGACGCCCTGCCGCTCGCCTTAGATTGCTAAATGTAAACACGCTCCGACTTCTGTGGTGTGCATTCTGCGATGCAGCCATTGATTTTTGCGGCGTTTTCGCGTGCAGCTTTATCGAGCGCTCGTTGGTACATCAACTCACCGGCGGGTGTCGGATAAACGGTGTTGACGCATGCCAGACAGAGCGACGATTCCGGCAGTCCCACGCAGGAAGCCAGCGCCTCAACCGGAAGGTATCGCAGGCTTGTCGCGCCGATATAATCAGCCATTGCCTGCTCGTCTTCGGCTGTCGGCACTTTGCCGGTCATGAATTTCGAAGCGAAGAGTTCGCTGACCGTCGACATATCGATGCCGTAAAAACACGGGGCGATAATCGGCGGACACGCAATGCGAATGTGAATCTCTTTCGCGCGCCCACGGGTCTTCAATAAGATCAGCAGTTCACGCAGCGTTGTGGCGCGCACGATCGAATCATCCACCAGCAGTATACGTTTGCCTTCCATGACTTCCGGCAGCGGCGTGTACTTCATGCGGACTTTGTCCGCGCGATTGTTGCCTTCAATGAACGTGCGTCCGATGTAGCGATTGCGAATCAGTCCTTCCAGCGACGGAACTCCCAACTTAAACGCCATCGCGTCGGCCGCCGCCTTGGCTGTATCAGGAACCGGAACGACGATCACATCGTCGTCAATCGTGATCGGTTCCCGCGCGGCGAGTTCTTCGCCGAGCCGTTTGCGGGACAGATAAACACCGGCATCGTCAAATGTGCTTCCGGCGTTGGCAAAGTAGATCCATTCGAAGAAGCAATGCGCTTTTTTCGGGCTGTCGGCGTATTTCGTGACCGTGACGGAATCGCCATCGACGATCACGACATGCCCTGGCGGAACATTGTGTACACTCTCTTCTGCAAATCCCAGATGCGTGAGCGCCACGCTTTCACTGGCAGCAGCGAAAAGTGATCCTTCGTGAGCGTAGCAGAGCGGTCTCATTCCCAGCGGGTCACGGGACACGAACATCTGGCCGCGCGCGTTCAGGAACACGATGTTCCATGAACCGTCCAGAATCTTTGACAGCTTGTTGAGCAGCTCAACGGGCGTGATGTGGGCATTCAGAGACATCTCATGTGAGATCAGATGATGCAGAACTTCGGTGTCGGTTTCGCGGGTTAAATGGAAATCCTTGTTTTGCAGAATGTCCCTGCACAGTTCGCGATAGTTGGCGAGTTGTCCATTGAAGGCGAAGCTGAACCATTTTGAACGGGCGATATGTTGGCGTTCAAACGGCTGCGCGTGATTCGGGTGATCCGTGCCGCAGGTGGCGTAGCGCACATGTCCAATGGCGGCGTGACCCGCGTATTCGGCCATCAATTCCTTGTAGGGCTCCTCCTGATTCATCCGGAAGACCTCGGCGACACCGCCGACATCTTTATGAGTCATCATCAATTGCAGCCGACCGGGTTTGTAGGTCGTGAAGCCAGCCGCCAACTGTCCGCGATTCTGCATGTCCAGCAGCATCCCGGGAATCATGCGCGACGTGCGCGTAATTGCTACGTCGAAAGATTCCGGTTCCTCCACCGGCTTGACAGATTCGTCGGCCTTTTCACCCGGTTTCCTGTCGCGCACAGGGATGAGCGGGCTGACGATGCCGGTTTCCAGATGATATACGGCAGCGACGCCGCATTCGTGTTGCAGTTCGTCCATAGCGACGAATTCAATGCCCGAAAAGAGGTACCGCTGTCGATCGAGCGGAAGAAAATCGTCGCGGTTCAGACGAACCGCTCAGGTGCTGCATGATACTCGCCAAAACGCCGCAGTCCAAATGACTCGACCCGTGCGGAGGCAATCCCGTGGAAAGATGAGAACAATCGCAGCGTTACCACCGGACTATTCTCAGGAAATGGGCTACAATCCGGATTCTCTTCGAAAGGAAAACGATTCAATGCAAAAGATCACTCAATTCTTTGCCGTCGCTGCGATCATCGCTGTTGCACAACCGTCAGAGGTTGAGGCTCAGCAAGCCGCTCGTCCGAATATTCTGTTCATCTTCTGCGACGACCTGACCTGTCAGTCGCTGAGTTGCTACGGCGACGGTCGTCATTTGCTGGATACACCGAACATCGATCGCATTGCCCGTGAAGGCATGCGGTTCGATCGTTGTCTGGTCACAAATTCCATTTGTGGACCAAGCCGTGCGTCAATTCTCACAGGCAAGTATTCGCATCGGAATGGATTCTACAACAATTCCAACTGCAATTTTGACGGCGATCAGGTGACGTTTCCAAAGCTGATGCAAACATCCGGCTATGCGACGGCGATGATTGGAAAGTGGCATCTGGGGTCTGATCCAACCGGGTTTGACTACTGGAATATCCTGCCAGGTCAGGGACTCTACTACAACCCGCCGATGATCACTAACGACGGCCGCGTGAAAACCAACGGTTACGTGACAGATGTCGTTACGGACCTGTCGCTCGATTGGCTCAGGAACCGTGACAAATCGAAACCGTTTCTGTTGATGAGTCAGCAAAAGGCTCCGCACCGCGAATGGGCTCCAGCGCTGCGACATCTGGGATGGAACAAGGATCAGGACTTTGCTGAACCGGAAACACTGTTCGATGACTATTCAGGCCGCAGTCTTGCAATCAGTGATCACGACATGGGGCTGGATCGGACGTTTTCGGAGCTGGACGCCAAGCTGGTGCCCTCGTCGAACATGACGGAGGAACAACTCAAGGAATGGAATGCTTACTACGAGCCCCGGAATGAGGCATTTCGCAAAGCCAACCTGCAGGGCCGTGATCTTGTCCGCTGGAGATATCAGCGATACATGCACGACTATCTGGCGTGCGTAAAGGCCGTCGATGAAAACGTCGGCCGGATTCTGGATTTTCTGGACGAAGAAAAACTGTCCGACAACACGCTGCTGGTATTTTCTTCGGATCAGGGGTTTTTCCTTGGCGAACACGGTTGGTTCGACAAGCGCTGGATTTTTGAAGAATCACTGCGATCTCCGCTATTGGCACGCTGGCCGGGCAAGATCCCCGCCGACGCGAAAAACACGAATATCGTGTCGCTGATTGACTTCGCGGAGACATTTCTGGACGTCGCCGGTCTGCAGGCAGATTCCGAAATGCAGGGCCGCAGTCTGCTGCCGCTGTGTCAAGGAGACACACCGTCAGATTGGCGTAAGTCTCTCTATTATCACTACTACGAATTTCCGGTTCCACATCGTGTCCGGCCGCATGTCGGCGTTATTACGGATCGTTATAAGCTTGTTCACTATTACAAGCCTGACGTTGATGACTGGGAACTGCTGGATCGCGAAAAAGATCCACTGGAAGTCAAAAACTTTTATGCCGATCCTGCTTACGCTGACACAGTTAAAGAACTTCATGCAGAGCTTGATCGTCTGAAGGTTGAAGTTAAGGAAACTGCCGAACCGCCTCGATCCGCCTACGGGAACGCGCTGTTCGACGGTGAACCCCGGCCCGAAAAACCAACAGGCAGAAAATAGCAGGCACCCGACTCCGGGATCGCGAATTCTCTCGGCACAAAAGGACGATTCATGAATCGCCGCACCATTATCACGGCCATCACATGGTTGCTCATCCTGGGACTCTTCGCGATGCTGTTGAATTTGTTGGTCGGATAGAATGTTGAAATTGCAAATCCTCGCGTGATTCGCCACCTTACGATCCGGCAAACTTTGCCCGGATCCTGGCGCCATGTGCAATTCTGCGACGGATGCACGAAGAATTGCAGCAATTGACGCATTCTGCATTGTAGTCCTTGCATTGGCATTCGAATTGCGGAGAGGTAAGTTGTGGTCGTAACGAAACGAACAAATGACTGGCTTGACCTGCTGCAATTGCCGGACTTCACCTGGTGGCAGTTTCTGTTTGCGGCAGCGTGTCTGGTGTTGCTGATTTGGCAGATTGCGCGTTTCATTTCGAGAGTACACGAAGATGTTGATCCTGCGGAGTCCGATCAGGATATGCTCAACGCAATCAGCGAATTGAGGCGTGAGGGTGACCTGACGGAAGACGAATACCGATCCATCAAAAGCCAGCTGATGGGACGGATGAATTCTGGTTTTTCCGGTAAACCGAAAGATACTCAACCAAATGCCAGGGCCGGACAGCCGGTCACGGCAACTTTGACAGTCCTTTCTCAAAAGCCATTCAGTGACGACGAAAAGTCGGAAGTATCGGGATCTGAAGACTCAGAATCGATCCAATCGACAACCACTTCCAGTTTGACAGAAGTTCCTGATCCACTTCACGATACCGCTAACAAGACCGCAGGGTCGGTGGTTCCCAAAGCCGAAAACGGTGAAGGAATCGGAAGACCTGGTTCATCAAAACAATAATTACGAAGGCGCAGTTTTTTCTGGTGACCATTCAAAGTGGCAATGAAAACCATCGCCGGTAACGGCAAAATGGACTTCAGATGAAACGCAGTTACAAGACACGGTTGGCAGGGATGCCGACGACCGGGAGCATCCACGACCTGCTAATCGCACACGTTGATTGAAGCGAACTCTGCCGGACTCATTTCTCCAAAGTCAAGAAGAGCCGCAAAAACTACGTGACGAACATCCAAAGGGATAACAATGGCACCAGGTAAGGAATTTGGGACAGGCAAGACCACACAGCAGGGCAAGCGAAATGCCAACTGTTCGTTTTGTCGAAAGAATTACCGGGAAGTCGGCCCGCTGGTTGAAGGACCAGAGGACGTCTATATCTGCGGTGAGTGCATTGAACTGTGCCAGTCGATTCTGGATCAGGAGCGTCGTCGTCGTGGTTCATCGAAGAAACTCTTCAATCGAGTGCCCACGCCGCGCGAAATCGTCAAAGAACTGGATCAGTACGTGATCGGCCAGGACAAGTCCAAGAAGCTGTTGTCCGTCGCTGTTCACAGTCATTACAAACGGCTGATGCACAATCTGGAAGTCGGGTCCGAAGAAGTTGAAATTGAAAAGTCCAACATTCTGCTGATTGGTCCCACCGGTTCAGGGAAGACGTTGCTCGCCAAGACTCTGGCGAAGTCTCTGCAGGTTCCGTTCGCAATCGGCGACGCGACAACGCTGACAGAAGCTGGTTACGTTGGCGAAGACGTCGAAAATCTGCTGCTCAAACTTCTGCATGCTGCTGACTTTGATATTGAAGTCGCTCAACGCGGGATTATTTTCATCGACGAGATCGATAAGATCGGCAAGACAAGTCAGAACGTCAGTATCACGCGTGACGTCTCCGGGGAAGGCGTTCAGCAGGCTCTGTTGAAGATGCTGGAAGGCACCGTTGCCAACGTGCCACCTCAGGGCGGTCGCAAGCATCCGGAACAGCAATACATTCAGCTCGACACCACGAATATTCTGTTCATCTGCGGGGGCACGTTTGTCGGCCTCGAAGATATTGTTGCGCGCCGCCTGGGTAAGAAGGTCATCGGTTTCGGCAACAAGAACGAAGAACACGAAGATCTGGCACGTGAACAACTGCTCTATGATGCCACCGTCGAAGACGTCATGGAATTCGGACTGATACCCGAACTGCTTGGCCGACTCCCCGTGATCGGCACGCTGGCTCAACTGGATGAAGCAGCTCTCGTGCAGGTTCTGACCGAACCACGCAACGCACTGATTCGACAGTACAAAAAACTGTTTGAAATGGAAGAATGCGAGCTGGAGTTTACAGAAGGCGCCCTGCGCGAGATCGCCAAGCTGGCTCGTGTTCGTAAAACCGGTGCCAGAGGGCTTCGCAGTATTCTGGAGCAGGTGATGTTCGACTTGATGTTCGAACTGCCGGAACTGGAACGCGGTCAGAAGTTCGTGATTACAGAAGAGATTGTGCTTGGCAATCGCAAAGTGATTCCGCGAGGCGATTCAGCTGCGGCGTGAGCGGTGTGCCCGCGATGCGTCTGTCGCTAAACACACGCGGGTGGAGTAAATTGCTAAACAATCGATGCTGTGCCCTGGATATTTCGTCCATCGACAATTGTGGCAACAGGATGGAACACCGGTCGCTGCGCAGGATGTGATGTGTCTCTGGACTTGTCCCCGGAGATTCGAAAGACCGTCAGGCGAGCCGTTTGTCCTTCCTGCAGAAAATCGCTGCGAGAATTGAGTAGCGCGGCTGGCTGGGTTGAGGCAAGCTTCCATGCGGCGTGTAATGGAATTTTGCAGGCGGACATGAAGCGGACAACGCAGTCGCCGGTCGTGACGCCGGAGCCTGCGAGGAACTGCGTCTGTCCGGCGACGACAATTCGACCGTCGTTCAGCACATCGACTTCCACGGCTCCCGTTCGATATCGTCCAGCGGGGCAGCCTCCAAAGCCAGAGACGTCGGACGTCAGAATCAGCCGGTCAAGCGACTTGCATCGGACAATGCAGTTCAGCATGGCCTCTGGCACATGCCAGCCGTCAGCGATTACGCTGCACGTCAATCGATCGTCAGCAAGTTGGGGCCAGAGGACGTTGTGATGACGAGGAATCAGCCCCGCGCAGCCATTTCCCAGATGCGTTCCCAGCGTGGCGCCCGCATTGATGGACGCAGCAATTTCATCGGGAGTTGCCGCCGTATGGCCGATCGACACACGCACGCCTGAACTGACAATCTGCTTGACGACATCGATCGCGTTTGGCACTTCCGGAGCAAGTGTCACGATACGCACCAGGTTTCCGGAGACCTGCTGCCATCGGCAGAACTCCGCAAAATTCGCTGGACGAACGTGCTCCAGCGGATGTGCGCCGCGAGGCCCGTCTTCCGGAGAAATCCACGGGCCTTCGACGTGGCATCCGCCAATGACCCGACGCAGCAATGCTGATCGGTCTCGGGCAGCTCGAATGGTCGCCAGGCCATGCTCAATCGCAGCCGCCGAATTCGTAATGAGCGTCGGCAGACATAACGTGATTCCGCGTTCAAGATACCGGTGGATCACTGTTTCCACATTGTCAGTTGTCAGCGCTTCGCTGCTGAACCAGATGCCTTTGAATCCGTTGACCTGGATATCACAAAGCCCCGGTCCCACGAATGGCAATTCACCGTGTTCATCCTGCGGAATTTCGTGTGGCATGACGGACGAAATCCGCCCGTCACGAAGGGTAATTCGGATCGGTTGCAGCGTATCAAATCGGCGAGCTGTAATCAGCGACATGGCAGACACTCGCTATCGCGGTGGGCGTGTGAACAGGGTTTTGCAATCTTCGTGGCGCGTGCCGTTTTCGTCGGTGACGGAAAATTTTTCGGGCCCCCACATGGTGACGCCCGCATGGCGCCCGTCTTTGGCAAGCAGATAGAAGCTCAGGCCAAAATCCGGATGACCGTCTTTGTCGCGCAATCGCGGTTCGGTGGTCTTTGCGACTCGTCGCAGGATTTCCATCCCGGCTTCCTCCGGTGACGCCCCGTTTCGCATCAACTCAACGGCGGCAAACGAACTCAGATTCTGCAGATTCGCTTCACCGCGACCGGTGCTGCCGCAGGAACCGATTTCATTGTCGCAGTACAAGCCCGCACCAATAATGGGAGAATCACCAACGCGGCCCGGGATCTTGAATGCAAGGCCACTGGTGGTTGTTGTACAGGCCAAGTCGCCGGAACCTGTGATTGCGGCACAGTGGATTGTGCCCGTCGGACGACGAAATTTCATGGGAGACATGCCCGCTGCGAACGGTGCCCTTCCCGTGGCAGGCGCATCAGCAATCAGAATCGAATTGCGGCGGAAGAATTCGGCGACGGGGATGTCCGTCTCGGCCGGATCAGGAATCCAGTCATCTTTATCACTGAGTGTTTCCTTCCACCGCAACCAGATTTTCCGCGCCAGTTCGGTCAGCAGATTTTCCTCCGGAAATCCATGTGCGATGGCAAAGTCAAGCGCACCAGGACCGACGAGCAGTACATGATCGGATCGACGCATGACTTTGAGGGCGACCTGTGCCGGGTGGCGAATATTCTGCAGCGAAGCCACCGCACCAGCGCGATGTGTGGGACCATGCATCACGGCGGCATCAAGCTCGACAATGCCGCGTTCGTTCGGTAACCCACCATATCCGACACTGGTATCGTTCGGATCATCTTCGACGATCGCCACACCCGCCACGACGGCATCCGCCGGATCGCCTCCGGCGACGATCATTTCGTACGCCTTCTTTGTGGCTTCCAATCCGTTCGCCGACGAAACAACTTTCAACTTACCGGCAGCCGTATGAGATCGATGGTTGGCCGGAGCGGCAACTGTGGCGGACGTTGCACCAACCGCAAATGCCGTGATGCCGGCGGCATTCATGAAAGCTCGACGTGTGACATCAGTCATGTTTTTGTCCATCTGTGAATTGGCGTTAAGATTCCCGAAAACACTCTTTCCGCAGTTGCGTCAAAGTCGGTTGATACGGAGGTTAAACATTTCGTCAGGGACCACAAGTTGTGGGCTTTCATTCACGAGAATTTCAATGGAACAAAGTTTGCAGTTCGCGTCGGTCGTTTTCATTGCTGCCGGTTTGGCAGGACAGCATTTTCCTTCTGGGTCATTCTCGATGAATGGAGAATGACATTGCCTGGTCCGTCAGGTCGATTGCAATCTGCCGGAAACTCGTGACGATGCTGTCACAAGAACTGATTCCGCATTGAGTTGCGGATTTGAACAATAGTCGCACGAGGAAATCATTTGATGAGTTCGTCGCCAAAAACGTCGCCAGACGTCATGATAGAGGCTCGCGGTCTGAGCAAATTCTATGGTGATTTTGCGGCCACACGAGACGTCACGTTTTCGGTGCCTCGCGGCCAGATTTGCGCTTTTTTGGGCCCAAACGGTGCGGGCAAAAGCACCACGATGAAAATGCTGACGGGATTCCTCGCACCCAGCCGAGGCGAATCGTTTCTCGCGGGAATCAACGTGGGCACGGATCGAATCAAAGCCAGCGAATCACTCGGATATCTGCCAGAAAATGGCCCGCTCTACGTCGAAATGACTCCGCAGAGTCTGCTCAAATATATGGGAGAGGTGCGAGGACTGTCCGGGGATACATTGGCGCGCCGCATGGCTTGGGTGTCTGACAAGTGTTCACTTTCTGAAGTCTGGCGCAAGCCCATTTCAAAATTGTCACGAGGATTCCGACAGCGGGTCGGCATGGCCCACGCCATGCTGCATGATCCGGAAGTCCTGATATTGGATGAGCCAACAAGTGGCCTTGATCCGAATCAGGTCCACGGTGTGCGTGATTTGATTGTGGAACTGGCGAAAACAAAGACGATTCTGCTTTCAACTCATATTCTTCAGGAAGTGCGAGCCGTCTGTAATCGCGTTGTGATGGTTCACAATGGTCGTGTCGTATTCGATGGCCCGACCGCAGATCTCGGTTCAAACGAAGTCGATATGGAAAAACAATTTCGCAAGCTGACCAACAGCGCCGCTTGACGTTGACCAGCTATCGCGGGTCATTCAGTTTACAGTCGGGTCTTCAGACGCAGGTGTGTTCATGGTTCGAAGTCATGTGATTCTGGCCGTTGCCAAACGAAATTTCCGCAGTTACTTCTCCGGGATTCTGGGGTATCTGTTTATTATTGTGTTTTGCGTGGCGTCTGCAGCACTGGCGTTTTCGTCAGCATTCTTTGCCGCGAATCAGGCAAATCTGGATCAGCTCACGGCGTGGTACCCATGGCTCTTGCTGTTTGTGATTCCCGCCATCACCATGACGACGTGGTCCGATGAACGCAAACTGGGGACCGACGAGTTGCTCTTTACGATGCCAGCGACCGATGTCGAAATTCTGACGGGAAAATACCTCGCCGTGTTGTCGGTTTACACAGTCGCACTCATATTTTCAATGATCAATATTTTTGTGCTGGCATGGCTGGGATCACCAGACGCCGGGTCGCTGATGAGCACATATCTCGGATATTGGCTCGCGGGTGCCGCGCTGCTCACTGCGGGCATGCTGGCATCATCGCTTACGAATAACGCCACCGTGGCGTTCGTCCTGGGCGGCGTATTTTGTTGTGTGCCGGTGATGTTGTTCTATGTGACCGATATCATCGAATGGTTCTTTAGCGCGGTTGGTTCCACAGTGAGTCTGTATGACCTGCGTACGGCTGTAACGACGATCAGTCTGCAGCAACAGCTGCAGGACTTCAGCGTTGGCATTCTGCCGTTGTCCGGAATCGCATGGTTTGTGTTCTTCGCCGTTGTCATGCTGTATTTGAATCTGATTGTGATTTCAAAACGACGGTGGGCAGCCAGTCAGCAACTGGGTATGGGGTTTCAGTTTGCAATCCGAGCGGTGTGTCTTCTGATTACATGTGGCAGTCTGTTGGCAATCTTCTGGACTTATCCCGCTCGCGCGGACTGGTCTGAGGAAAACCTTTTCACGCTGTCCGACGCGACTCGATCAACAATGCAGGCGCTGAAGAAGTCTCAGAAAATCACCATCCAATCGTTCATCAGTCCGGACGTTCCGGGCGACTATGTCGAGATTCGCCGCCAACTGCGGGGTTTGCTGCGTGAATTCGAATTGCAGGGTGGCGGATCAATCGAGTGGCGTGATGTTTCGGTCGAACCGTTTAGTGAAGCCGCTGAGCAGGCTCGGGCTCTCGGAATCGATCCCGTCCGTTTGTCTTACGATCGTGATGGTAAGCGCGAAGAGACCGATGTGTTCATGGGCGCTTTTCTGCAAAGTCCCAACGATGAACTGGTGATCCCGTTCTTCGGCAAGGGACTGCCGATTGAATATGAACTCACGCGATCTCTGCGAACTGTGTCCCAGGAGCAGCGCTTGACTGTGGGTGTTCTGCTGACCGATGCGCGAGCGATCGCAGACGGAGGTGGTCCCGGCGGAAAATGGGAAATTGTTCGAGAGCTCGAAAAGCAGTATAAGGTGATCGCTGTCAATCCGTCACAGCGTATCCTGGTGACTGATGCCGCAAAGTCGGAGGAAAAGCCGGCTGGCGACGAAGCCGCAGCAAAGGAGTCCGCAGATGCGGACGTGAAGCCTGACGCCGCCGGGCAAAACTTTGATGTGTTGATTGCCATCATGCCCTCTTCGCTGACGGAACCGCAGATGGAAAATTTTCTGGAATACGTCAAGGCTGGAAAGCCGACGTTAATCTTTGATGATCCATGCCCGTTTGTCTTCCAGAATCAATCGGGGCTGGCGATGGCACCGCGACTGCCAAAACCGGGCGGGGGCAATCAAATGTTTGGTGGGGGTCCTCCGCCGGAACAAAAAGCCGATGGCGGAGAATTGACCGGATTGATGACGCTGCTCAATGTGGCATGGCAGTACGATCAGATCGTTTACGATCGTAACAACCCACATGCCGAGTTTGCCACACTTCCGCCGGAGTACATCTTTGTCTCGCGATCGGGTTACAACGAAGGTGCAGAGGGACCGTTTTCGCCGGAAAGCAATATCAGTCAGAAACTACAGGATCTGGTGATGTTGTATCCGGGGACAATTGTGGATCGCGCCGGGCGTTCGGAGCAGGAGTTTATTCCCTTGCTGAAGACCAGCGGAGAGTCAGGACTTCTGCCCTGGGAAAAATTCACGTCTCAAGGCGGCTTCAATCCCTTCTCACCGGGCGGTACTGAAATCAATCAAAGCCCGAAACGCAAAGATGATGGCAAGACGCATGTTCTGGCCGCTCAGATCCGAAACAAGACAAGCGAAACGCCACTCAACGTGGTTCTTTGCTCCGACATTGACATGATCACCGACTGGTTTTTTCTGGAGCGTAATCGCGGCAACCTGGAAGTGAAATTTGACAATGTCACGTTTGTACTGAATGCGGTCGATGCATTGGCGAGCGACGAGACATTTATCTCGCTCCGATCCCGCCGCGAAAGTCTGCGAACATTGAAGTTTGTGGAGGATCGAACGAGCGCCCTGCGGACTTCGTTGAACAAGGAAGAGAAGAATGCTCAGGAAGAACTGGATGCACGTCTCAAGAAGGCCGAAGAGGATCTGCGTGCCGAAATTAAGAAGATCAGCGAAGATGAAACTCTGGATCCTCGCAGCAAGGACACTCAGTTGCAGCAAAAAGAACAGCAGGTAAATCGACGCCTGAAACTGGAGAGCGAAACTCTGGAACGCCAACTCAACTCAAAAGTGCGAAAATCCGGACTGGAAATGAAACGTGAAATCCGGCGCATCGAGAACACAGTCCGCATTGTGGCCTGCATTATTCCGGCCATTCTTCCGATCTGTTTTGGAATGCTGTTTCTGGGCCTGCGAAATCTGGCCGAGCAACAGTCGATCAGTCCGAATCGGCGGAAGAGCTGAACTTCATTTGAATCTGTTTGAATTCAACTCGTGAACACATCCTGTTGAGTCAGGTTTTGCTATGAACACAACGAACCGTACATTGTTATTTGGTGCCGTCGCCGCGTTTGCGGTTTTGGCTGCGGTGGGTGTGAAATACATCAATCGGCCCGTCGTCAATCCAGACTTTGCTGACGTCGGTCAGGAATTCTTTTCAGAATTTACTGATCCGCTGAAGGCCACCTCGCTCAGTGTGGCGAAGTACGACGCTGAGTCCAGAGAACCAGTGGCGTTCTCGGTGAAGCAGGACGACAAGGGCTTGTGGGTGATTCCATCGCATCACGATTACCCTGCTGAAGCAGCCGATCGTCTCGCACGCACTGCATCGTCGTTCATCGGAGCGAAGAAGATGGCGCTGCAGAGTCGCAGTAAGGACGACTGGGGGCGCTACGGTGTGGCTGATCCGGAAGACGATGTTGCGGTTGATCCGGACGCGAAAGAGGGTGAAAAAGATGAGTCACGTGGCACGCGCGTATCGCTGCGGGATTCTGGTGGCAATCCACTGGTGGATCTGATTATCGGCAAGCCTGTCGAAGGTCAGAACCAGCGATACTACGTGCGTCAGCCGGAGAAGAACAACGTCTATATTGCTGAGATCGGTGCTGATCTTTCCGCGAAGTTCAGTGACTGGATCGAGCCGGATCTGCTCAAGCTGAACCAGGCGGATATTGTGCAGGTCGTCGTCGATAAGTATTCTGTTGACGAAGACAAGGGAGAAATCCTTCGCGGAGAAACACTGGAATTCGACAAAGATCCGACCGCCAATAAATGGATCCTGGCTGGCCTCGACGCCGAAGCAGAATCCGTCAAGGAAGCTCCCCTCAATGATCTGGCGAAAAATCTGGATCAGTTGAAGATCGTTGGAGTGCGCCCAAAGCCAGAAGGCTTGAGCGCGGATCTGACCGTATCTGAGGAGATGGCCAGCAATCCTGTTATCATGCAGATCCTGCAGGCTGACATGCAGCGCCAGGGCTTCTTTATCGCGCGCGGTGAAGATGGCCGGAAAAAACTTGTCTCCAACGAAGGCGAACTCGTTGCCGGGACAAAGAACGGGGTCCGTTATACGCTGTATTTCGGCGAAGTGGCTCGGGGCACAGCCAAAGATATTGAGACCGGATTAAATGAAAAAGTTGCCGCGGAAGAAGATGCCGCGAAGCCCGCAGCTGACGACGAGAAAACAGACGCCGCAGCCGACCTGGGTGACGATCTGCCGAAGCCGGAAGTCAAGCCTGGCGATGCTGAATCGGGGCCTCGTCGTTATCTGCTGGTCAAGGTGGAATTCGATGAATCGCTGATGGGCGCGAAACCCACGGAGCCTGTCGCACCTGAAATGCCGGCGATTCTGAACGAGGGAGCAGCTCCTGCAGAGACTCCCGCTGACGCCAAAACTGAAACCCCGGCGGCCGACGCTGTGCCGGAGAAAGCAGCGCCTGACGATGATGCTGCTCCCGCAGACGACACTGCCGCACCGAAAGAAGAAGCTCCTCCCGGCACTGGAGAGAATCCAGCAGATGATGCCGCTCCCAAAGACGCAGGACAGGAGGAGACCAAAGCGTCTGAACCTGGCGAATCGGCATGCGACGAACCGGGTGTAGATGACGCTGTGACACCTGAGCCAGCGGCCGTTGAATCCGCCATCACGGATGAAGCAGCATCAAAGACCGACGAGCCACAGCCAGCACCGACAGAACCAGCCATTGGTGATGAAACTCCGGAGATTATTCCGGCGCAGCAGTCACCACCGGAATCCACGAAGCCGGAAACAGAGACTCCTCCAGCTGATGGAGAGGAAAAGCCAGCCGCTCCAGTGACAACTCCGCAGGAACCTGCACCGCCCGTTGATCCCAAAGCGGAAGCGCAAAAGCAGTACCTTCAGGAACTCGGAAAATATGAGGCTGAGAAGTCCGGTTTCGCAGATGCATTGAAGTCGTGGGAAGAACGCGGCAAGGCTGGTAAGAAACTTGCGGACGAATTATCGACTCGCTTCGAAGCATGGTACTACGTAATTTCGGCGGATAGCTTTGAGAAGCTGCGTCCGGCGCGAGCCGACGTGGTCGGTCCAAAAGAAGCAGCCAAGGCCGGAGACACCGGCACCCCACCGCAATTCGACAATCCTCTCGGCGGCATTCCGGGACTCGGCGAATAGCTGATTTCAGGAACTTCGCCAGCGAGGGATATGAATTTCGCTGACTCTATCGGATTCTATGTGCAGCTCCCAACTGGTTTTGAAGCGAAAATCGAGTGTGGGAGAATGCATCGTTTAACGGCGAGCCGCAGGCGTAGGCGGCAGAGAATTCGCCTACGCCTGCGGCTCGCCGTTAAACGAATGACTTTCCAGTAAACACACACGTAGAATCCGGTAGGGATATGAATTTCGCATGGTCATCCAGCCAAGGTGAATTTCAACCAGTGGTAGATGTGGCAGTTTTCAGCGTGAACTGCGTTCAATAAACTTGATCAACACCTGCAGATCCTGCTGCACAAGTCGAAATGCAGAAACCGCTGTGGCGAAGCCGATTGTTCCGCCGGCCGCCAGTGCCACAAGGGCGAAACGGCGATCCAGTCCGCTCAATGCCAGAATCATCACGGACAACATCGGAACGGAAGCGGCAAGAATCAGGTGAATCCATAAATTGCGAGCCAGTTGTTTCAACGCCGGCAATTCTTCCTTTGACATGGTATCCCAATGCACCAGTGAGGGATACAGGCAGCGTACGGCCAGCAATGAAACGCCAAAGAACGGATACGCAGCAGCGATCAGTCCGCACAGCGTCAGCGATGCCACGAAGTGTGCATAAATTGTGGCAGGTACTTCGCCTTGCAACAGATGCAGCAAAATCGGATAAGCCGGTGCGGCAATTAACCACAGTGTGAGTCCGACTACTGCCGCCACATTGCCCAGTTGCAGACACCGCCGCCTTCGTTCCTGCAGTTCCGCAGCACTCAGGCGTGCCTGTTCGTCAGTTCTTGTGGCGCGGGTTACAGATCCGGCGAGCCAACTGGCACTCAAAATTCCTGTTGGAAAAGTAATCATGTTGATAATCGACATGATCCGCATAAATGTTGGTTCTGCGGTCGTCGGCATGGAGGCTTGAATTTCTGCGTGGTTGTACAGAAAGTTAAAAATTGCTCCGATCATGTTTGGAATCACGGTCATCGCAATAATTGACGTCAATGGCCACCGACGTACAATCCGTTTCCAGCCGGTGACATCATCGCACAGCAACTGCCGGGCTTCCGGTTGCTGACAAAGATCCAGTGCATTTGCCAGCGCCATGCCGCTGGGAAATCGTGCCTCAGGGTACGGAGCGAGGCATCGCCTGAAGACCTCACCCAGGCCGCAATCCTCGGTCATGCACAGCGATCGCAGATAAACGTCCGTTATCCCCGTGCGACGGGCGGCCGTCATAGTTGCCAGTCGCTGGAGCGGCGGCACATGAGGACCGCCTTCGTCGAACGGACGCCGCCCCGTAAGCAACTCACACAGCACAATCCCCAGTGAAAACAGATCGCTGCGACCATCCAACTCCGCCGCCATGCACGGATGATTCGGATTGCAGGCTTCCAGATGTTCGGGCGACATATACGCCAGACTGCCACCCATACTTTCGTCTGCAGAAGCCCCTGCGAGTGTCGATCCGAAGCTGATATTAAAGTCCGCGAGCTTGGGAATACCTTCGGAAGTAATCAACACATTCGCTGGCTTGATATCTCGATGCAGCACACCCGCACGATGGGCGTAGTGCAGGGCTCGGGCCAGTTGATTTCCCATCCAGCACACTAACTGTGGCCATGACATCTCGGCAATCTGTCGGCGAATCGTGGATTCTGTGGGGCGGGTTTCACCGTGATTGTCAAGCTCCGCGTCAATCGCCCTGAGATAGTTCTTACCGTTCCAGTCGGACTGCGGAATCGCCTGCATGCGATGAATGACTTCGGCCAGCGTCCCCCCTGCAGCATACTGCATATACAGCAATCGCGCCGAACCATCAGGCAGCAGACGCTGATCGTAAACGCGGATGATGTTCTCATGGTCCAGTTGCGCCAACGTCTGCGGTTCAGTCCCTTTGTCCGCAGAAACCTTGAGTGCGACCAGTCGCTGCATTGATTTCTGCCGCGCCAGAAATACCGTTGCAAACGCACCGCGACCAAGCCGCAGCAGCAGCTCAAAGTCATCAATCGTCTCACCAGGAGATAACTCGATCGTCGAAGCCGGACCTTCACCGGACAGGAACCTGGAACGCAGCGCTGGATCGAGGCGAAACAAGCTGTCCAGTTCTCGTGCCAGCGCGGGGAATCGCTTAAAGATCTCAGTAGGCGAAACACGGTCCCCGGCGTTCTTACGAATATGGTATTCTTCGAAGACAAGGTCTACGGTCACGATGGCGGCCAGATCCGGTACATCATCCGCATAGTCTTCGACCAGTTTCCGCAATCCGCGCTGCCAGCGGTGTTCCAGATCCAGCTTGATGAGTTCCGGTATCAGTTCCCGCCGCATCCCGGCAACATCCTCCGGAAGGAATTCGACGATCGACGGTGGATACGACGAAGATTCCCATGCGACGGCAAACGCTTCCAGCGTCTGAGTCAGTTTCGACCAGTCTTTTTCGTTAAGTGGCGATGCAATGGTCACGAGGGCGGAAGATCCATGTGGAAAAGCATGTTTGCAGAGTCGTCAAACTAACTGTTCCGGCGACGAGAGTCCAGCGGAGGAGTTGCTATACTCACGCTGTCCCTTCCGCACCCTTCTGGCCTCTGGCGAGATTCCTATGTCGAATCCTGATCAAGCGTCAAGTCTTTCCACCCCGGACGAACTGGCCGCGTTCATTGAAACGCATCGACGGCAACTCCTGGCCTATGTGGATCGCAATATCGGTCCGGCGTTAAAGTCTCGGGTTGAGCCGGAAGATATCGTGCAGGAAGTGATTGTCTCGGCGCTTTCATCAATCGATCAGTTTCAGGTGGAGGGCCGCGACCCGTTTCGGTTGCTGTGTCAACTTGCTGAACAACGAATTATCGATGCGCATCGCCATCACGTCGGGGCTAAAAAACGCACCGCAGCACGAGAGGTTTCCATGGATGCACCCGTGCCGGGCGGAGATGGATTTGGCTTCATTAACATGCTTGTCGCCAGCATCACGTCACCCAGCCAGGCATTTTCCCGGGACCAGAAGCAGTTTCAGCTTCAGGAGGCGATGGCTGAACTCAGCGACGAGCAACGTGAAGTACTTCGGCTGCGTTTTGTCGAAGGTCTTCCGACCAAAGAAATCGCCGATCGCATTGGAAAATCCGACGGGGCAATCCGCGTCCTGCTCACCCGCACGGTCGCCCATCTGCAGGAAATCCTGGGGAAAGATTCCAAATGAGCACGGATGTTTTAGAGAATCTGCGGGGCGAGTGACGAGAAAACGCCATCCAGCAGGTTATGGTTTCCGAAGTTGCGATCGTTGAGAATCGAACCGCTCACCACAGTCACGGCGGAATTCGAAGGTGAGAACAACAGGTCGAGATTGAGGTAAACGCTGCCGGACAGATCGGCAATCCTGGTGCCTCGTGCGGGACCGTTTGTGCCTCCGCTGTTCTTATTCCACTCGTAAAGCGTGCCGCCCGGTGTGATGTAGAACCATGCGTTCGTGCGACTTTTGAACCAACGTTCGTTAAGAGCACCGAAATTGTATGAATCATTCGTTGTGGGTTTGAAACCATACTGCGTCTGTAGACTGGCTAATGTTGGCTGCAGGTTGACAGGCGAAGGAGAAACCTGAATCCAGCCGGACTGCTGCACCTCGCGAACGGTATATTCGCCCGGCAGGAGACCGTCGAACAGATACCAGCCGCGTTCCTGTTCGGGTTCAATGGTCAAATTCTGATTGAGCTCACGATCGGCTGAAACGGACGTCGCCACGACGTAACCACGATCGTTGAGCAGTTCGAATGTCCAGCCGTTCAACCACGGCTCATCTGCAAACAGATATTCGGACACAACTCCGGGATCGGATCCCACAATGCCTGGGACGCTGGTCGTCACGGTCGATCCGCTGCTGGTTGTGTAGCTTGCAGCACGAGTGACGGAATTGAGACTGTACGTAACCTGAGTCAGGCTACCAGTCACCGCGTCCTTGACCCAAACAGAATACCCTGGGCGATCGGGTGAAGTTGTCGGGTCTCGCAGAATCGGCAGGCCGGGATCATACACTGCCGTGTTTCGCACGCCGTCCGGATTGAGATCGTGCCACTTACGACCACTGATGACAGCTGGCTGGTAATTCCCGAAATCTCCGCCTTCCACAACCGAGCCTGCTGTGACATTGAGAACCGGATTCACTGCCGCCCAGATTAATGTTGGATCGTTATAATACGAAATGCTCAGCGAAGCGATCAGCGTGCCCTGGACGAGCACGCTGGCGGAAG
>CAZFDW010000038.1:12477-24444 GCA_964517865.1 uncultured Chitinophaga sp. | reverse complement strand
GCTGTCAGACATCGTCATCACGCAAAAAGCCAGGAATCCGTGACAGCTCTAAGTGAGTCTCACTCCCGTCGATAATACCAAACTACCCACAGACCGGTCAGTGAATACTTGCGAGGTTCGTGCTCGCCACTCTTCGTTCCTTTCCATTCTGCCGACTCCGGAAAGTCATCATGCGAAAGGGGAAAACACTCAGAGCAGGCGGCTTTCTGGGACCGCTTTTCGGGAGTAAATCTAGCCCGGTCCTTAGTGATCACCAAATTGGAAACTTCGGCCGTGCAATGTTGAACGTCGCGGCGCGGGAAAATTCAGCCGTTGACTGTCGTTTCTGAAGTCGGACAAAGCCGCCGTGGCTCACCGTTAAGAAATGATCGGGATAATTGACGGCTTCAAAAGAGACGCCGGAAGGCCTGAATAGTCCTTTGTAGATCCTGAAGGACGAATTTTGTCGAAACGTATCTGCGTCAACGTAACGCTGCAGCAGGAGATCATTGTTGCCGTGCGCAAGATAATGTTCGGGAACACTTACGGATCGAAACGAAACGATCTCGGACGGTTTCCCCTGAATGCCGGACTCCCGAATGCTCTCACGAACAATTCCGTCAGTCGATAAGCCGACAATCATTTCGAAAGTAGCATTCAGCCCACCATTTCGCGATACCTCCTGCACGATTCCTTTATAGTTTCCGTGTGCCAGGTAAAGAGTTGTCTTGCTCGTGAGTTGCAGAGAGACCAATTTAGACACGAGTCCACGGTCTCTGATTTTCTGCTGGATCTCTTGTAATTCATCAAGCCGACCGGATGCCGCAAGTTTTGCTGTAGCCACACGATACGCTTCAAGTAAGGCATCCATTGCGGCTTTTGATGCCTTGCCAAATACTTTATACTGCTCTTCCAGTTCCGGGTCCATGAGCAGTCCATCCGCTTCAAAGAATTGTAGCCCGGTTGCAAGTCGGGTGACGTTTTCCAGTTTCGCGGCCTCTGTTTGTTTAACGATCTCCTCCTTTGTATGCGTTGACAAGCGTTTTTTTTGCCACGTTGATGGCGGTTTCGAAATCTGCCTCTGCTGTTTCTACTGCTGCCAATGCATCGTCCGCATCATCCATTGAATACGCTGAACCAGCGGCAAGGATTGAACAGATCAGAGTCAGACAAACTGATGGCCGCGTCATACCAAACTCCCGAAAGTAAAGATCCGAAAGTAAAAAACACCCAAGGCAGGTAGTTTTCGCAAGTGTACCAATCTCCGCGACATCATCCAAGCTCCAGGGTATTCGCGGCGGCCCGTGACAGATCCGCGTCGGCATAGTGCCGCGTTTTCGCTTGCCTACTGTGGTGCCCCAGTATCCGGTGCGCGGGCTCAAGAGCTCCGTCACGGCGTGCCTGCGTTGCTCTGGTCTTGTGAAGCTGTCCCAGTGACCTGCGCGTTATGCCGGCCCCGGTCCTGGCGCAGGCGTTTTCGGTGTGCCGACACCCGGCAAGCGAGAGACATGTGAACAAACAATTACCGAGGAATCGCGAAAAACCGCAATAGTTGGTTGCATTCGTTTGCAAGGAACAATCGAATTGGGTTGACCTGGCCCGCCGCTCCGCTTTGGACCAGGCTATGCGAACGAATGGGCCTTTGGCCCGGAATCGCAATGCATTCGGAGACGCACCGCATCGGCATTGCGCGGGACCAGAACGAATGCACGCCGCCACCATGCGCTTTCGACGGTGGTTTGATTGCCAGTAACCGTTCACGACATTTCGAGAATGGCAGTTTAAACCACAGATGGACACGGATGAACACAGATTGATTGTTGATTTCTATCTGTGTAAATTTGTGTTTATCTGTGGTTGCTTGCGCAGGTTTCGTTCTGAGGCGTGAACGGTTACGATTATCATGCTTCGCGCGGAAAAGCAGACGACTCCTCGCAACCTGTGTTAAGGGACCTTGTTGATGTTTTCCAGACTTCTGATGATCGGTGCCGCGCTGCTTTGGTGTGGAGTCGGGGCTGGCCAGACAACGGTGGGGCTCGATCCTGCACAGCTCAGTGGAGTGATTGAGCAGGCTCGAGTTGACTGGAACGTGCCGGGGCTTTCGGTCGCGATCGTGAAAGACGGGCAGGTGTTGCTCGCCAGCGGATTCGGCGTGCGTGAACTCGGGAAACCGGACGCGGTGGATGGCGACACTGTCTTTGCCATCGCATCAAATACCAAGGCTTTCACTGCTGCGGCAATTGCGATGCTTGAAGAAGAAGGCAAAGTTCGCTGGGACGATCCAGTGCAGCAGTATCTTCCGTGGCTGCAGCTTTACGATCCGTACGTGTCCGCCGAACTTCGGGTTGATGATCTGCTCTGCCATCGCAGCGGCCTTGGAACGTTCAGTGGTGATCTTCTCTGGTGGGGGACACCATATACGCCTGAAGAAGTGTTGCGACGCACAAGACATCTCCCGGCCAAAGAGCGTTTCAGATCTACGTATGGTTATTCGAACCTCATGTTCCTCGCCGCCGGGGAAGTCATCCGTCATTCCAGCGGAAAGCCGTGGGCTGAATTCATTCAGGAACGAATCCTGAATCCGGTCGGGATGACCAGAACGGTAACGTCGGTGAAGTCCCTGGATGCACTTTGTAACGTCGCGAGCCCTCACAAGCCGACGCTGGAAAACGTCACGCCGATTCCATGGTACAACTGGGACACAATGGCTGCGGCAGGCGGAATCATTTCCAGTGCGAACGACATGGCAAAATGGCTGCGAGTCCTGCTGGATCACGGAAAAATTGATGACGATCATCGCCTGTTCTCCGATGCCTCCTCACGAAAAATGTGGACTCCGCACACAATTCTGCCGTTCAGTGAATCGGCTCAGAAGCGTTCGCCCACCACGCATTTTAAAGCCTACGGACTGGGCTGGAGTCTTTCCGATTACAAAGGCCGCATGACGGTTTCACACGGCGGTGGTTACGACGGGATGTATTCGCACGTGCTGCTGGTGCCGGAAGAGAATCTCGGAGTCGTGGTCCTGACGAACAGTATGACGGGAATTTCGCCGGCACTGGTGAATACAATCATGGACGAATTCCTCGAGGGCGAAAAAACAGACTGGCTGACTCAGGGATTGGAACGAGATCGCAGAGATCGAGCCGCTTTCTACGATCGCATCAAAGACGCCATGACGCCGAAAGCGGAGGGAACGCAGCCGAGTCGTGACAAACAGGCGTGTGTCGGAACCTATCGCTGTCCGCTTTACGGCGATGCTACAGTGTGTCTGGAAGACGACAAACTGGTCCTGCGACTTCAGCCAAACTCTGAACTGGTCGCCGATCTGACGCATCTGCATTACGACACATGGGTCATTCACTGGCGCAAGGAATTTGCCTGGTTTGCTGAGGGCACGATTCAGTTTGTGCCGGACAACAACGGAGTCTTTCAGGAACTCAGGCTGGATGTGCCCAATGACGATCTGTGGTTCGATGAACTCAAACTGATCCGCATTCCGTAAGCGTGACCGCGCCCTCCCGATGTTATCGCACGGGCGGTTTGCCCAGCAGGCGACGCAGCAATCCGATCTGACCGGCATGCAGCATTTCGTGGTGCGAGCAGAACAACAGACCACCAAACTTTGTGGCGATTGCTGTGTACGGCATGTCAACAGCTTCGTCGAGCACCGAATCACTGAATGTCGGAAGCTCAAGCATGGCCTGTTGGTAAACAAGATCAAACACGCTGCAGATATCCTGTGGCGACGGGTTCTGTGTCGGATCAGGATCCGGAATTGTTCCTTTGCTGAACTTTTTCCGAAACCCAGACGACATCAGAACCTGATCTACATCGGCGCGGCCCCGCATGCGAAACAGACACAGGCCGTACTGCGCCATCGCCAGATGACCGATCTGCCACGCCAGATGTGACACGCCTTCCATCGGCTGGCGAAACCAGTCAGACGGCTCCAGATCCGCGATCAGCGACTGAGTGTATTCACGGGCAAATCGAATCTGATTAATCGCCAGTTCGAGTCGGGACAATGTCATAACTTTTTCTCTGAATCGCTGAATGATTTGCGAATCCCGTAGGGTGCGTGAAGCGCAGCGCACCACTTTCCTGCACAATTGCACATGGTGTGTTTCGCTCCGCTTCACACACCCTACATTAAATTGACAAACTGGCCAACCGAGCGGAGAGTTTCAGACATCTGTTTCGACCCCGTCATTTTCGGCGCAGTTTCGTCAACAGCCGATCCAGTTGATTGGCGAAGTCCTGTTTGTTCCGGACGCTGTAGGCCGCAGGGCCTCCGGTTTCCGTGCCTGAGCCTCGCAGTCCATCCATCAGATTCCTTGCAGCCAGACGAGAACCGACGTTATCGACATTCAATTCTTCGCCACGCGGATCCAGCACGGTCGCGCCGCGCGCGACGGCGTTAGCAGCCAGCGGAATATCCGCAGAAATCACGAGATCTCCTGTGTTCAGGAGTTCCACAATCCGCCGATCGGCCACATCGGCACCTGCTTTGACCAGTTCCAAACGAATGAGGCTTGACTTCGGAATCCACATCATCTGATTGGCGACCAAAGTGATTTGAATCTGCAGGCGTTTGCTGACTTTGTACAGGATTTCCTTTGCTTCGACCGGACATGCGTCCGCATCCACCCAGATCTGCATGGAAAGTTGGCTTTCTGAATCACACTAAATACGTCACGATGCGTGAGAAGTCGTTTCCACGCCGGATCAGCTTGGAAAAGGGGTCAGGAACCAATAGTGCGGAGCACCCTTTGGGCCATTTGGCTATTGGTTCCTGACCCCTTTTCCAAGCCAGAGCACTAGTTCAAGAGGAATCAACATGCGAATAATCCTGACGTCGTCATTCCTGAGTCTCGTGATGATAAGCCTTGTCGGCGAACATGCAAATGCCGGCGACTGGGCGCAGTTTCTTGGACCGGACCGAAATGGCGTTTCGGCAGAGACCGGCCTGATCAGCGCATGGCCCTCCGCCGGGCCCAAAATTGTCTGGCGCACTCCGCTTGGTGTGAGTATGTCCGGAGTTGCAGTGGCGAAGAATTCGGCTTTCACGATGTTTCAGGATGAAACGTCTCAATACGTTGTCTGTCTGAACGCTGCAGACGGAAAAGAACGGTGGCGAACACCGGTCGCTCCGAAGTATGAAAATGCGATGGGCCACGGTCCTCGCGCAACACCAACGGTTACCGACGGTCAGGTCTTTGCCTTCACCGGTGAAGGAATTCTGGTTGCGTTGAAGGTCGATGACGGCAAGCAACTCTGGACCGTCAATGTTCCGCAATTGCTCAGCGGCAAACCGAATGAATATGGCGTGTCATGTTCTCCGTTGGTCACGGGCGATCGCGTCATTGTGCATTCCGGAACGAAAACGGCGGCCGTGGCGGCGTTCGGAATCGCGGACGGCAAGCTGGCATGGAAAGTCGGAAGCGGAAACGCAGGTTATTCTTCACCCATGCTGATGTCACTGAACGGAACAACGCAGATCGTGTCGCTGACTGGTTCCCGTGCGAACAGCATTGAACCGGGAACCGGCAAAGAGCTGTGGTCGTTTCCATTTCCAACCGAGTACGACTGCAACACTGCGTCACCCGTGCGACTGGACGACCAGCATGTGCTGATATCGGCTGGTGAAAATCATGGTTCGGTGGTTCTGGCTGTGAAGGCCGAAAAGAATGGCGCAACGGCTGAAGAAGTCTGGTCGTCATTGGGCAAGGACAGTCAACTTCGAGCCGAATGGCAGACGCCGGTGGTTCATGATGGGCACTTGTATGGGCTCGACAATCAAGGCGGTGCCGGGCCGATCACAAATCTGGTGTGCATGCGGCTGAAAGATCACAAGACGGTTTGGCAGAAAAACCGTTTCGGGAAGAGTAATCTGATCCTGGCCGACGGAAAACTGTTCCTCACTTCGATGGCAGGCGAGGTCATCATCGTCGAAGCAAGTTCCAAAGAATTCCACGAACTCAGTCGCGCCACGATCATGGACACCACTCGCCAGGCACCCGCACTTTCTGACGGTCATCTGTTTGTACGCGATGACAAGGAAGTCATTTGCATTGATGTGAAGGCGCAGTAAGGTATTTCTCCCGGCACCCACACGAAAGGTGTTCGAAAAATGTAGCCATCTCGCTCCGCCGAGATGAGCCTTATTGAAGGCCCGTCATCCACAAACTCGCGGGCTATGTTGACCGATGTGAGGGAATCGACCGGCAATTGGTTCGCCGTGTCCATGCCAAAAAAGCTCATCACGGCGGAGCGTGACGGCTACATTACTTAAGGTCCATTCCCAGTGTCTTGACCAGAAACGCCCATTGATCAGACGCTTCTTCGATGATCTTAGCGGTCGGTTTACCGGCCCCGTGACCGGCGCGGGTTTCGATGCGGATCAAAGTTGGTGCAGTTCCCGATTGGCTGGCCTGAAGTTGTGATGCAAACTTGAAGCTGTGACCAGGGACGACGCGGTCGTCGGTGTCAGCGGTTGTGATCAACGTCGCGGGGTATTGAGTGCCGCCTTTCAGATTGTGATAGGGCGAGTACTTCCACAACGCGGAAAACTCTTCAGCGTTGTCGGCACTACCGTAGTCATCGGTCCAGAATCGTCCGGCGGTGAATTTGTGAAACCGTAACATGTCCATGACGCCGACGGCGGGCAGGCACGCACCGTAAAGGTCGGGGCGTTGAGTCATGCAGGCTCCGACCAACAGACCACCGTTGCTGCCGCCCTGAATGGCCAGCTTCTTCGACGACGTGTATTTGTTCGCAATCAGCCATTCGGCGGCCGTGATGAAGTCATCGAACACATTCTGCTTGTTCTGTTTTGTGCCGGCTTTATGCCACGGCTCACCGTACTCACCGCCACCTCGCAGATTCGCCACGGCCAGCACACCGCCCATTTCCATCCATGTGAGTCGACTCACACTGAAGCTGGGAGTGATCGAGATATTGAAGCCGCCGTAACCGTACAATAACGTCGGATTCGATCCATCCAGCTTCAGACCCTTTTTGTGACACAGGAACATCGGCACCTTCGTGCCGTCTTTGCTGTCGTAGAAAACCTGAGATGTCTGGTAGTCGTCCGGATTGAACTTCACGTCTGCCTTGCGAAACAACTCGCTGGCCCCGGTAATCATGTTGTAGCGATACGTGGTCGGTGGCAGAGCGAAACCGCTGAAAGAGTAGAACGTATCCGTGTCCTTGCGACGACCGTCAAAGCCTGCGGCAGTGCCGATGCCGGGGAATTCCACTTCCCGCACAAACGAGCCGTCCATCGCGTGCAGGCGCACCTGCGTCTTTGCGTCCTTGAGGTAATCGCACACAAACATGTTGCCGACAATTCCCACATTGGCCAGCGCGTTTTCGGTTTGAGGGATGATTTCCTGCCAGTTTTCACGAGCTGGTTTCTTCAGATCAATCGCGATGATGCGTCGCAGCGGTGCATCGACGTTTGTCTTAAAATACAGGACCTGATCATCGTTGTCGATGAATGAATATTCATGGTCGAAGTTATCGATCAGCTCGTAAGGCAGCCCGTACGGTTCATTCAGATCTTTGACGACAATGCGATATCGATCGTCGGTGCCGACCCAGACGGTGATGATCAGATAGTGGCCGTCTTCAGAGACGCTCAGCTGAAACCCCCAATCCGGTTGATCGGGCCGTTCGTAAACCAGGACATCGGTCGATTGCTGTGAGCCGACTCGATGGTAGTACACTTTCATATTCGCATTGAGCGACTGAAATGCAGCACCTTCTTCTGGCTGTGGATAGCGGGCGTAGAAGAAGCCACGGCTGTCCGGAGTCCATTCTGCTCCGCTGAACTTCACCCATTTCAATTCGTCATCGAGCACCTTACCGGTTTCGATCTCCATGATTTTCCAGGTGTTCCAGTCAGAACCGGCGTCCTGAACGCCGTAGGCGACGTAACGACCATCGTCGCTGAATGCTGTTCCGGACAGCGCCACTGTACCGTCGCTGGACCATGAATTCGGATCGAGCAGCACTTTAGCTTCGCTGTCCAGGGTGTCCTGCCTGAACATCACATTCTGGTTTTGCAGACCATCGTTCCGCGAATAGAAGTAGCGACCACCGCGTTTAAACGGTGCCCCGATCTTCTCGTAGTTCCAGAGTTCCGTCATGCGTTTCTGAATGGTGGCACGCTGCGGGATCGAATTCAGAAAGTCGAACGTGAGCGTATTCTGAGCTTCTACCCAGTCCGCAACATCCTTCGACGTACGAACATCATCTTCCAGCCAACGATACGGATCTTCGACTTTGGTACCATGAAAGTCATCGACCTGCTCGACTGTTTTCGTCTTCGGATACACGAGATTTTTTTCCTGGGCAGACAGCGGCTGAGACACAACGAAAACTCCGGCTATCACCAGCCGGGCAGTCAGGACAATACGATTCATATCGAGCCTCCGGGAACACCTGCGAGTCCAGGTTTTAAGCGTAGGAAAATTCAGGACCGCTCAAGAAACAGCGGTCGCCGTCTTATACTTGACGACAGGCCGAATGTTTAGCCTACTCGCCCGGAACTGATTCAGGGGCGGCAGTCGCCGATTTTGGTAGGTCCTGCTTGCCGAGCAGGACTTCGCGGCCACGCCGCGACCAGCGCCGAGTCGCGGTCGAAAGGACGGCTATGAGGCGACGTGGGGCGGATGTGCGATCCACGGCGTTTCGCCTTACGGGGAAAGTCCTTTCCGGCAGAAAGTAACCTGTGGTCGCAACCAGGTTTTTCAGCGGTGATTGGATCTAACACTGGATTTGCGACCACAGGTTATTGAAATCAATTTGGACCGCTCGAGGTTGGCTTGTCAAAAATCTTCCAAAATACGCGATTTTTTGACGATCCTGGGTCTCCGATTGACTTTCGTCCGTACCTTGCTAGATTGCGTACCAACATCATTGATCGCGTGTTTCCAGAAAAAACAGGACTTTTTGGCTCATGGGACGTACCGAACGACAACGTGAAATTGCTCGCCGCCGAAAGCGCAAGGTTGGTTTGGCCAAAGTGCGAGCACGACATGCCGCGTCCAAAAACGAAGCTGAAAAGGCCCTCTTGCTGGCAAAAGCACGTCGAATGAGTCCATTTATCACGTTGGATTAGACTGCTGCGGTCCAATCTGAGTGGCAATTCGGTGATTTCGACAGTTTTGTGCTTGATCAAAGAAAAGACACCCAAAAAAAACGGCGAGCGCCAGAGCGTTTGCCGTTTTTTATTGCGCGATCCTCCGTGCTGATAGCGTCAGGCCAACGGCACGCGATTTCTTCGATCAAGCCGGTACGCATTCGCGTCCGGTTTACTTAGAATTCCCTCGAAAATCGAGGTGCCAGCGGAGTGTTGATTTAGTGATTCTTGTAGGGTGTGTGCAGCGCTAGCGAAACACACCAGATTCTCTAGTGGGCCTCAGACGACAGGTGGGGCGGGCCTGCGAAAACAATTTCGCCACCCTGATCCGCGCTGTCCGGACCGATCTCCAGGATCCAGTCGCTGCAGCGAACAACGTCAGGGTTGTGCTCGATCACAACCACACTGTGACCACTTTTCACCAACTGTCTAAGATGGTTCATCAGGCAGGCCACATCCGCTGGATGCAGGCCACAGGTTGGTTCGTCGAGCAGATACAGAGTGTGCTGCGGCGTGGGTGCCGCCAGTTCAGATGCTAATTTTGCCCGTTGCGCCTCACCGCCGGAAAACGTCGTCGCTTGCTGGCCGAGCGTCAGGTACCCCAGACCGACACTTCGAAACGTATCGAGCACGCTATGCAGCTTCTGAAACTCCCGGAAGAATTCGGACGCTTCATCAACCCGCATGTTCAGAATGTCCGCCACTGAGCGATCTCGAAAATGAATCGACCGGACTGCTGCGTTGAATCGCAGGCCATGACAGGTTGGGCAAGGCACAACCGCATCGGGCAGGAAACTCATGCGGACGTTACGCATTCCGGAACCGCGACAGTCGCTGCACCGCCCCTCGCCTGAATTGAAGCTGAAATGCTGCGCAGAGAATCCACGAGCTCGCGCTTCGCGAGTTTTCGTGAATAACCGACGCACATCGTTCCAGACATTGCACAACGTCGCAATACACGAACGCGATGATCGTCTCAACGGACTCTGATCCAGCGAGACCAAACGCTGAATCTGTGCGATGCCATCAACACCGTCACATCGCGCGTCAGCTGCCGCTGTGGCGACGTCACGCCGTTGAATCACCCCTGCCGTCACGATCGGAAGCAGCGTGTCGGTGATGAGTGAACTCTTGCCCGATCCGCTCACGCCGGTCACGCAGACCAGACAATCTAACGGCAAATCAACCGTAACATTCTTCAGATTGTTGAGCCTCGCATTGCGAATCGTGAGGCTCCGCGAGGTGGTAATTGATCCCACGCGAGAGGCATCCACTCTCGGGAGTGCGTCGCGCAGAAAGTCGCCGGTTGGCGATCGGGCGAACTGTTTCGCGTCTGCCGGAGTGCCAGCAAACAATAACCGCCCTCCATCCGCGCCAGCGCCAGGGCCGAGATCAATCAACCAATCGGCGGCACGCATGATGTCTCCGTCGTGTTCAACAACGACGACGGTACTTCCGGCATCACGCAGTCGGTGAAGTGTCTTCAACAATCGCTGCGTGTCCCGGGGGTGCAGGCCAGCGGTAGGTTCATCGAGCACCAGACAGGCTCCGTGAAGCTGTGAACTGAGTGCCGCAGCCAGTCGCGCGCGTTGAAATTCTCCGCCGGACAGTGTGCGCGTGGGACGATCAAGCGTCAGATATCCGATGCCGATATCATCCAGACATTTCAGTCGGGCTCGAATCTCCGGCAACGTACGTTCCGCAACCAACCTGGCTTCCTGGGAGAGCGCGATTCCAGCCGCTCCATTTTGGGAGGGCGAGGCTCCTGCCGAGCCGCTCACATCTCCATTTTGGGAGGGCGAGACTCCTGTCGAACCGCTCACATCCGCCACAGTCCCGATCCAGCCATCCACGGTCTGCAAAGCATCGGCGACACTCAGCTTCGAAAACTGCCCGATTGTCATCGATAGAAACGTTACCGCAGACGGAAACGACTGAAGTCGCGAACCCTGACACGTCGCGCAGGGCCGATGATGGAACGTTGTAATTTCCTGCTCCGGATTGACGGCCCCCCGGACACCGAGCCCCGTGCATTCCGGGCACGCGCCCCACGGGGAACTGAAACTGAAACTCCGCGGTTCCGGTGTCGCAAAATTCAGATCACAGGCAGGGCAACTGAAGCGCGTGCTGCAGAATTTCTCAATCCATTGCCCATCCGCTTCATGGCTGATGATGCATGTGCCATCGCTTTCGCGACACGCCAGTTCGATCGATTCGCGTAGTCGCGGTGCGATGCCGTCATTCAGCACAATGCGATCGACAATCGCTTCAATCGTGTGTGATTTCTTTGCGTCCGGTGTTTTCGCTTCGGCGATGTCCACCACGGCACCGTCGATCCTTGCCCGGACAAAGCCAATACGGGCGATTCGTTCCAGAACGTCCCGATGTCCGCCACGTCGGCCGCGAACCATAGGTGACAGAATCATCAAACGAGTGCGCACAGGCAACAGCAGCGTGCGCTGCAGAATCTGATCAACGGACTGTCGCTGCACTGCACAACCACAGCCCGTGCAATGCGCCGTGCCGCCGCGTGCATAGAGCAGCCTCAGAAAGTCATGAATCTCCGTCGTGACAGCCAGCGTGCTCCGGGCAGGGACCGAGGACACGCGCTGATCGACGCTGATTGTCGGTGCGAGTCCGGTGATGTCATCGACATCCGGACGCGGCAGTTGCCGCAGCAACGTGCGTGTCTGGACCGAAACGCTTTCCAGATAACGTCGCTGACCTTCGGCGAAAAGCGTATCGAATGCGAGAGAACTCTTGCCGGAACCACTGACGCCCGTCATCACGATCAGTTGTCCGGAAGGCAGATCGACGTCGATGTTGCAAAGATTGTGAGT
>CAZFDW010000038.1:0-12377 GCA_964517865.1 uncultured Chitinophaga sp. | reverse complement strand
TTTCGCCGTTTGCAGAAAATTTCACAACCCCCGGCTTCCAGCGAATTGCCTTGCCATTTTGCTGTTGCAGAATCCATGCCGCCAGATTGTCTTCGGCGAGTGCCTGATAACCCACGTAGCTGGTGCAGAGTCGGGGATTGACTTCCACGACACGGACAGATCCTTCCGAATCGTTCGGCGCAGAAAGATCGACAAGCAGATCCGCACCAACATAACCATGAAACGCCCCCAGCGCGACGGCGATCTTTTCTGCCACAGGCGTGATGCGCGAGGCGATGGCAGGTTCACATGGAATCTGACCGCCGTGATATGACATCTCGCCATCGGTCAACCGGATATATTGTCGAGCGGGCGGCAGGATAATGGTCGAGCCGCGTTGGCCGCCACCGATGAAGCCGACGGAACAGGCAACACCACGCATGAATGGCTGCAGAATCCATCGATCATTTTCCGAACATGGCTGCGGCAGGACGTGAAACTGCTGATGATTGAGATGCACGACTCGAACGCTTTCCGCGCCCGCACCGTCTCGCGGCTTGAGCACCACGAGGTGATCTGTGGTCGAACGATGTATGTCGGTGACTTCTTTTATGGCTGAATTCTTTGGCAACGTACCTCGAAGCAGATCGGCAGCCGTGTCATCGATTGTGCGTGTCGGAATCGTGGCAATCGCATGCTGCCGCAACCACACATCCGTCGTGCGTTTGTCTGCAAAAATCTCCGCCAGTCGCCAATCAAGGTTGAGACTCCGAATCGGTGACGTTTCCGACTCCTGCACAGCTTTCAACAGCGAGACCAGGACACTATCGCATTCCGGCGCAATCAAAAGCACCGCGTCGAACGCTACCTGCTGTGTTTCGTCGCGAAGAATTGACGGCAATCTGTCTGGTACCAGTTCGCTGCGCTGAATGAGAATGCTGTTCCGGCCAAGCGCCGCACAGAAAATGTGTGATTCCGCAAATCGACATGCAGTCTCTGCGCTGAGCAAAACGGTCACATTGACATCCGGCAGCCTGGCGATATCAGTCACAACTGCGTTCAGCATGGCTTCCGCTTCTTCCAGCATCGACGGCGCAGCAAGTCGCGACGCATCGGAGTTCGCCAGTAGAAACTCTGCAACCAAAATCCTCGACGTCATTTTGTGACCGTTCTCCACAGCAACATCAGTCCCGGGAGTCTACAATTGTTGTAGATATTTATCGAGATCCGCAAGGTCGCCGGGTTGAGTGTCCTTGAGCAAACCTGCGGGCATCAGCGAGTTGCGTTGGAGCACTTGGTGTTCCATGTCGGCCGCTTCAATCCGCCAGGTCTTGTGTTCAGCGTCGCGCAGCAACAGGCCATCGACGGATTCATAGACGATCAGGCCGGTATAGACTTTGCCGGCCTTCGTCTCGATCGATGTCGTCTGATAGCGGGGTGAGATATCCCGATTGGGTTCCACAATCGATGCGAACAGATCCCGGCGAGAAAATCGTTTCGTCACGCCCTTGAGATCCGGCCCCAGTGCCTGGCGTCCGCCATGGCAGCGGGCACAGGCGAGGCGTTCGAACAGGCGTCGTCCGTTGTCGGCATTGCCGGCGTTCCAGTCGATGGAATCCAGACTGAGCAGAATTTCCTGAGCCACATCGGATGTCTGCGGCGGGCGATAGTCCGGATAACGATGTTCGAGCCACGTCTGCCAGAGTTGCATGGCTTCCGGTTGCAGGCGATACCCGCCTTCACCAAACACAAACTCATGCGACCCCGACGTGTTGTTCTCCAGCAGCCGCATCGTAATCTCACGCAACTGAAACTCACGCTTGTCATTGATCAGGCGTCTGGCGGCGGCCAGCAACTGGAACTGTTCGGCAGCAGCATTGCTGCGTGGCAGTTTAACAATCGCCTTCAGGCACGCTTCGACGGCGTTGAGTTGGGGCGATTCCAGGCCGGAAAGCAGAATCTCACGTTCCTCCCTCGTGGCCTGGTCGGCGATGGTGATCAGCACCGCATCGCGGACAGAAAGATTATCAAGCTGTGCGCGAAGCAGAACACGATGCTCGGGCTGCGTGGATTCGCCAATCGTGAAGACAACGTCGTTTGACCATTTGTATTCCGGATCAGACTGGATGATTTTCACCAGGCCTTCAATGGCTTTGGGAATGGCGGCTTGCGGCACTTGAGTCAGGAACAGCACATGCCCCGGTTCGCCAAAGCCAGGTTGTTCGGCCAATAAAGTGGGCATGGCCGGATCGACTTTGCAGAGGGCTTTGTACAATTCGCCGATACGATCGTCCCAGTTCGTGTCCTGCTTCAGTCCATACCTGCGAATCTTGATGTCAATCCCCAGCAGCGCCCTGGCGGTTGCCGTGCTTTCATCATACGAGCGTTCGATCTCAAACTGGCTGATCGCTGCGAGGCGATGAATATCGTCTGCCGGAAGCGTGGAATCGGTGATGCTCGCCAGCAGCCTCGCAAACAGATCGCGATTGAACGGTGTCGTCATGGCGATCAGGCGAATCAATTCGTGATCCAGATGCGCATCACCGGACGGAAACGCTGCCCAGACTTTGGTCATGATGGGGTTGAGTTCACGTTCCAGGGACGCCAGCGGTAACGCCGGTGCGTAGCTATCAAACATCACCGCCCGATCCCTGGCCGGGCCGACGTCTCCCAGCGTCATCTGCAGAATGCGAATTGCGTCGTAACGATCTTCGCCGGACGACGTCGACGACACGAGTATATCCGCCGCGACTGCTGCTGCGGGTACATTTTGCAGCGGCGCACGCAGACTGCGTCCCATGTGAAACCACATCAGAGCACGTCGATTTCCTGCCAGAGACTTCGCGATTGCATTACGGTGATCATCGTTCATACGGGAAATCAGCATCGCGGCCGAGAGTCGCACGATGCGATCCTCCGAAGCTAAAGCTGCTGATATTGCGGGCGCTGTGATGACAAACGTGGCACTGGTAGTCACGGAAGTGAGTGCTTCCAATGCAAACCGCTGCACGAACGGGTCTCGATCAGTGATCAGCTTTCTCAGCAGTTCCGGATCCGGTGAATCCGGCCGACTGCGTCCGATCGCCCATGCTGTGCGCGCTCGAACATAGTTCGATCCAGCCAGGGTCAGTTTTTCGGCCGTGGCGTTGTCCAGTCCGCCGAAGATTTCGACAAGGATTTCGATCGCCCGCATTCTTTCGGGAATCCGTCGGGTTTCCATCAGCGCGGCTTCGCGGAAGACGCCGGGACCCAGCGACTTTGCCAACGGAAACCATGCTGCACGCGACCAACTGCTGTTCGGCTGTGGTGCATCCAGAACCGCGTTCAGTTGCTGTGAGCCAGCATCCGTGCGCAAAAGCGCCGGCAGGCTGGCAGGCGCATCGCTGACAATCCGAAACACACTGCCGCGAGTTCCACGTCCACCGACACTGACGAAAAGACTTCCATCCGGAGCAACTTCGATGTCTGTGGGAGCGAATCCGAATTGATCACGGCCTTCGGCAAACACGGTACCGTCCTGTTTCCATCCAGCACCTTCCTGAACCAGTGGCACGGTCAGAATGCGCCCCAGAGTCCAGTCCAGCATGAACAAAGCACCGTGGTACGCTGGCGGAAACTGATGATGTTGGTAGCAGGTGACACCTGTCGGGGACCCGCGTCCGAACGTTGCCAGCACCGGAGGCATATCCGGATAACCACCGGGCCGTTTGAGTCCCGTTGTTACGTAGCCAGCGTTCGAAAGCGGCAGTACGTGAAACACCTGAGTCGGCAGATACCACGGCAAGGAGATATCTCGTTCGTCATCGCTGTCGAACGTAAAGAAATCACCCGTACCGTTAAACGTAAAATCGTAAGCATTGCGAAACCCGTCGCTGACAATTTCGCCGCCGGACAGATCCGGCTTCAATCGCAGCAGTGTCCCCGACACAGGTGACTTGATCGGGGATGTAGGAACGGTCGCATACGATGCTGTGACGCCAGCAAAGTTGCCTGCCATCACATACCACCAGCCATCCGGACCTTTCTGAATCGAATGCACATGATGTTCGCCGCCGGCAGAGATCTTCAGAAAAACCTGTGGTGGTCCATCGGCAACGTCATCCTGATTGTTGTCGCGAAAGATCAGTAGTCCCTGATCGCCGGAACACAACAGGCTGGAGCCCAGGAAAAACATGCCCTGCGAACCCGTGTCCGGTTTGTCGGCAAACTGTCGAAACGTGTCAGCGCGGCCGTCATTGTTGCTGTCAATCAGGATTCGTACGTAGCCGGGCCCGGACACAACCACCCTGCCTTTGGAATCGATCGTCATGGAATGCACGTCGTGAGCCAGTTCATCATCGGCATACAATTCGACATGAAATCCATCCGGCACTTTGATGCCATCGACGACGGTGGCAGAATTCGGAACAGTGGCAGAATCCGGCGGGACCGCCTGTTCGTCAGCCCGAAGTACGGCGGAGAAGTTCCCAAACGCCGCTGCCAGGCAAACGCCGATCAAAACGTGGCATACCAGCGAAGCCGCGGAGACCCACGGGAAGATTGATTTCATCGAGACATCCTGGCTCATCCGCAATTCTCTCCCTGAACTGATAGCTAAACGCTCGGCAACGGTGCGGGCATCATAGATGATGAGCCGTTCTGATTGCAGTCCAGGCCGCACAGACGTCAAATTGCGGTGCATCCGGAATTTTGCAGTGCCAATCGATGTCAGGTTGATATACTCCACGCGACCGGAAATGAGTCCGGCGAGCGGAGCGGTGTGAGCGCTCCGATACCGCGCTCTTGTACCGGCAAGCTGACGCATGCCACTCCCCAATTGTCTCACTCATGACCGCTCACAGTCGCTTGCTGGTCGGCGCGGTCGATGACATCCAGTCGTCCGCCAGTTCATGGTCGAGCGAGACAGGTCAGAGTAGTTGGTAGCTCGCAGCGATTTTCTCAGACGGGCGTTGTTTCTGTTGCTTCGGCGACGTTCAGGCATTTGTCGATCTGGCGGACGGCCTGACGTAGACGTTGGCTGTTTTCGACAATCGCCATGCGAAGAAATCCTTCTCCTTCAGCACCGAAGCCGCGGCCCGGGCTTACGGCGACGCCGCCTTCGTTGAGCAATTTCATCGCGAATTCGATGGACCCCATTTTCTTCCACTGGTCCGGGATTTCTGCCCACACAAACATACCCGCTCTGGGTGGTTGCACGTTCCAGCCGATGCGTTTCAGACCTTCACACAGCGCATCACGCCGCACCTGATATTCCGCCGCCATGCGATCGATCGCGTCATCACAGTGCCGCATCGCGACGATCGCGGCAATCTGAATCGGCTGAAAAATTCCGTAGTCGTAATAGCCCTTGATCGTCGCCAGGGCGCGGACCATTTCGCGATTGCCGCAGCAGAATCCAATCCGCCAACCGGCCATGCTGTAGCTTTTGCTCATCGAAGTCAGCTCGACACCAACATCCAGCGCGCCAGGAGTCGCAAGAAAACTGGGTGCCTTGTAGCCGTCGTAGCAGATGTCGGCATAGGCAAAATCGCTGATGACAAGGAACTTGTGCTTCTTTGCGAGGCGCACGAGTTCCACAAAGAAGTCCTGCTCAATCACCGTTGATGACGGATTGTGCGGAAAATTGACGACGACGACTTTCGGTTTCGGCATCAGATGTTCACAGGTATAAGCAATGTTTCGTAAGAACTTTTCCGGGTCACGCACGTCCAGAGCGATGACATTGCCGGAGGCCAGCATCACGGAATAAACGTGAATCGGAAACGACGGTGCCGGTACAATCGCCGTGTCGCCGGGCCCCATGAGTGCCAGACACATGTGGCTGAAGCCCTCCTTCGATCCGAGGCAGGCCAGAACTTCATCATTGGTATCCAGCCGCACGCCGTATCGCTTGAGATACCTCGCGGACACTTCCTTACGAAGATTGCCGATCCCGTTGGAAACGGAATACCGGTGGTTGCGGGGATCTGCGAGGGCCTCTTCAATCTTCTGGACGATCAACGGATCCGGTGGATCGGTCGGATTACCCATTCCCAGATCGATCACATCAACACCTGCGACGCGAAGTTGATACTTCCGCTTGTTGATCGTTCCGAACAGATACGGCGGCAACCTTCGCACTCGATCGGCAACCGGAATGGTAAATGGATTGTCTTCGAACAGTACTTCAGATTCGCTGCGCATGATTCTTATTCCATGGGATCGTCAGGCAGTACCAGATGCTGCTTCGTAAATTATTCGACCGGCCCTGTGTTTGTGGAAGGGCGACATTCTAAACACAGAAATGGTTCCCCGCGATGGCAGCTTTGTTCCTGTTTTTCTGGTTGTTATCGCCGGGAAAATCACTTTTCTGCGATGCGGCAGGGCTTCAAAGACAAACAGCCCGGCGTTTGCCAGAGGCGAACGCGGGCTGTTTATCCCGAAACAGGAGACGGTTTTGTGATTGGGGCCCGGTCATGTGACCGCAGCCCCCGTGTGTTTAAAACGATCAGCCGAAATCAGTGGCTGGCCTTTTCGCCCCGAGCCGGTGTGTTGCATGTGATGTCGCACGCATTGTCGCATTCATCCACGAAGTCCAGATATGTGCTGCCCACAACTTCGCCTTTTCGACCACTCGCCAGAGTGTAATAATACGTCTGATTGATGGCTCCGATGCCCGAGCCGAGGTCTTCCAGTTCTTCGTTCACGCCGTAGGACAATTCGGTAAGTCCCACGATCATGCCGAGTACCAGAATGGTGCCGACCAGAACTAGTTCGGCTGAGACAACAAAACCATTTTCGTCGTCTGTCAACGCATTCAGAATGTTCATGTCAATGTTCCCTCTGGAATATCAGTATCGATCATGAATCGTTTGAGATTCGTCACGCTGCTGTGGAGCTGCGTCTTGTCAGTAACCTTATTTCTCACCGCGAGCCGGCGTGTTGCAGGTGATGTCGCAACTGTTATCGCACTCGTCCCGGAAGTCCATGTACGTGCTTCCGACCACTTCACCCTTTCTGCCACTGGCCAGCGTGTAATAATACGTCTGGTTGATAGCTCCAATGCCTGAGCCAAGATCTTCGAGCTCCTGATTGACGTTGAAGGACAGTTCGGTCATTCCCACGATCATGCCGAGCACCAGAATAGTGCCGACGAGTACGAGTTCCGCAGAAACGACAAAACCGTTTTCGTCATTCTTCAGTGCGTTCAAAATATTCATTGCGATGTCTCCCGTTTCTTATTCAAACCTCAGTGGCGGGTACTCAGTTTCGATGAGTCTCACCAACACATTTTCACCGGCTTCACTGTGATGCTCGGTTGATGAATTGATGTAAAGCAGAGTGTGTGCCAATAGCCTTTGCGCGCAAATCTCCACTCCAGAAAAGATGGCCAGAGATGAATCGCAAGTTGTTGATACAAAATGATTTACAGAAATTCAGAAAATGTTCCGAGAGGTGTACATTCCGTAAACCCCGCGCCGTACTCTGTTGCTATTAGGCAACGCTGGAAATCCTGAAAGGTGCGGAACACAGGACACAAACAGCATCCGCATCAGCCCATTGACCCCGAGGCAACATGCGGCATCAAATGGTGAGTTTTGGGAACGCTGGCCTGTACCCCGCAGCCACTGAATCGGACTGCTGAGAATGACAGAGACGCGGCGAACAGGTATCCTGCTGCGACGTACGCCCCTCTTGTGGCATTCGGGATTCGCACGACGGGTACAGCGAAGTCAAAGATCACAATGTAGAGGAGATCCCTGTCATGGTTATTCTTTCAGGTCCGAAATGTGTTCGATGGCTGATGCTCCTGGCAACCATCACGGCGATGACGATCACGGCTGTCGCGCAGGATGCGGAGAAGGTCGCTGAGCGCAAACCGTTGTGGTCGTTCGAGGAAGCTCAGGCGCAATTGAGGATGTATCCCAAAGACGTCTTCCTGCAATACGTGGCATTGAAGCTGGGGCAACGCGACGGATTCGATGCGACTGAATTGTTGGGACTGAACGAACCGACTCGGCGGCAAATCGCGGCGGAGCGTCGTGAGCGCGTTGATCTGTTCAATCTATTTTCAGGTTCGTTGGCCGTGCAGGAAAGCCTGCAACTGGATGCGATGCGACCGGGATCGGATGTGAACCGCGAAAGCGGGGGGCAGCAACAAGGACCAGTCGTTCCGATTCATATTCTGGCTGGTCCCACCGTCGAGAGTCATCCGTGGCACGAGATGCTGAAGGGACAGAAGCCGAAGTTTTCGGTGCTCGCCAATTATGTGCCTGCCGACAACTACTACATCCGTTTTCGTTCCGTAAGTCGGATGCTGGATATCATCGACGGCGGAAATCTGTTTGCAAAGCACCTTTACACGCAGACGGGCGAGTCGGCTTTTGCGCGTGATACCGAGCAGAAACTGCGGCAGCAACTGGCGGTCGAAACCAACCCGCTCGCACGACCGTTTTATGATCTGGTCGTCAAGGAGATCGCCATCAGCGGCAGTGATCCGTTCGTCAACGAAGGCAGCGATGTCACACTGCTGTTTCGATTTGAGCAGGATCTGCTATTTCGCACTCAGATGGATGCGTACCTCACTGCAGCCGAAAAATCGATTTCTAATGTCCTGCGCAAAGAAGAAACATGGGAAGGCACGGCGTTTGTACACTTAAGTTCGCCGGATCGTGAAGTTCATGTGTTCTCTGCGTATCCCGAAAAGGGTTTGCACGTTCGCAGCAATTCTCGCACGGCATTTCTGCGCGTTTTGAGACTCATCAAGGGGCAGTCCGACAAATCATTGACGAGTCTGGGGCAGTCGGAAGAGTTTGCTTATATGCGCACGCTGATGCCTGCGGACGCTCCGGACGAAGACGGTTTGATCTATCTGTCCGATCCGTTTATTCGTCGACTGGTCGGACCGGAGGTGAAGTTGACGGAATTACGACGGCTGAAGTGCTTCAATAATCTTCGCATGATAGGCCATGCCGCTGTGATGTATGAGACCGAAAATGGCCACGGTCCGGCTTCAATGAAAGATCTGCAGGATGCCAATTGTCTGCCCGATGGCTTCAACAAGGGACGTCTGCAATGTTCGTGTGGCGGAGAGTACTCACTGTCGCGGGACGGTCGGCACGGCGTGTGTTCGCATCACGGACATGCCGATGCACTGATACCGTGCTGCGAGATTCCTGAGACTTCCGTGACGACTTCCGAAGCGGATGCGTACCGCCAGTTCGTGACAGAATACAGCCAATACTGGCGGACATTCTTCGATCCGATTGCGATCAAGGTCCATGCAACACCGGAGCGTTATCGGCTGGAAACAATCGTCCTGCCACTCATCAACAATTCGATGTATCAATCGATGGCCATGGCGCTCGGCGGCGAACCAAAGCCGCTGGCAGGCAATGTCACCAGCGACGCAGTGATGTCGCTGAGTTTCGCGATCGCCAAACAGCGACTGCTTGAACAAACCGGCTGGCAACCGCCGCAGGAGATTGCTGCAGACGAGTCGAAAGTGAAATCAGACACGGCCTCAATGCGGGCGAGTTCGCAGCATCTGAAGCAAATTGGTCTGGCGGTACACAATTATCATGACACTTACAACCAGTTTCCGGCCTTCAGCAAGAGCGAAAATGGCAGACCACTGCTGAGTTGGCGTGTGATAGTGCTGCCGTATCTGGAGCAAGGGGCACTCTACAACGAGTTTCATCTGGACGAACCATGGGACAGCCCGCACAACAAGACACTCATCGGACGCATGCCGGACATTTTCAGATCTCCCGGTGTAAAGTCTGCACAACCCGGCATGACGACATACCAGACTGTGATGGGCGATGACACGATTTTTGAGGCAAACGGGGGCAAGGTGTCGATGCGCGACGTGTTGGACGGCACGTCGAACACGGCGATGGTGATCGATGCGTCACCGGAGTTTGAGACCATCTGGACAAAACCTGGCGATCTGATGCCGGACACCGCGAAGATGCGAAAGGCATTGGAGGATCGATTCAAAAACGGCGGGCTGATTCTGCTGACCGATGGTTCCGTCAGACAGCTTCGCAGGGGCCTTGACGATGCAGCCATCATGAACATTTTCAGTCGCAACGACGGGCAGGTCCTCGGCGATGTGTTCGAAGATTCGTTCGATGCATTCCCAGGCCGCCGTCAGGACCCTTTCGGTCTGAATTCTGTCATGGGAGGACGCATCGGAGAGGGCGATCTCTACGAATTGCTGTCGAAGGGTTTGGGAGATCGTGTGGGGCTGCATGTCTGTGACAGCGATCCCACGTTTGACGTGCAGTTGACATCGATCCTGCCGGAAATGTTTGCCGGGCGACAGGGCCCCGGAAACATGATGGGGGGCGAAGCGTTGTGGATCGGGATGGCCATCGCTTCGTTGACATCGCCGGTCTACATTGATGTGGCCGTGGAGGACGCGGCGGTTGTCGATGCATTTCTCGCAAAGCTTGATGAAGGAGCGGCCATCGAAGCACGCACGCACACCGATGTTGGCTGGTTCGCGTTCAAGAAGGATTTCTACACAGTGCAGGTCGGCGATACGAAAGCCCGCTCGTTTGTGTTGTCACTCGGTCCGATCAAATGGCGGTTCTTTTTCACTCGAATCGGGGACAGTGTGTGCGTCGCCAGCAAATTGCAGACGCTGGAACAACTTGTGGCACAGCAGGCCGATAACCCGGCAGTACAGAATGCCGCCGGATCACCGGCACATGCGCAGATGACGATCCATCGACAACAATGGAACCGCATCGTGCCATCGGTTCGCCTGAGCTGGGATGAGGCCGCTCGCCAGGCCTGTCTGGACAACATCGGCCCGCTCACCAGCGCGGCGCGAGTTGCAGCAGGCTCCCACCATGAAGAGCCTGAGGTGCCCGCAGACGAACTGGTTGCGACGGCATCGTCCATTTACGGCGGCGTGCATCGCTGTCCGTGTGGCGGCCATTATGTCCGGACCGACGATGGTCGTATCGTGTGCAGTGTTCACGGCGACGCCGATCATCCTCAACAGCCTGCTCCCGATGCTGCAAACGGCGGTTCATTGGACATGCTGAACTCCTTCAGCGAAATTCGCGTACTGCTGACTTTCCTTGAAGACGGCCTGCACGCCGTACTGGAGATTGATCGTCAGTAGTTTTTAAGCCTGATGCAGTTCACTGATTGGTAACAAATCGTCCAGACAGCGTTCTGCGGCAAGGCGGGCGACGGCGAAGGCACAGGCGGCTTCGCTGACGTTGCGGAAGAACATTGTGCGGAGCTGAATGGGCGGCAGTTGCAGATTCCAACCGCATGTTTCCAACGCTCGTTCGGCCATCCAGTCGCCACTGCCGCTCAGTACCAATTGCACGGCTTCCGGTTCGGTCCCGGCGAGGTCGCTCACATACTGCAGTCTATGACCAATCGCAGCGGTGATCTGTGCAATCTGCCGACTGGCGACATGCCGGGCGATATGTTCCAACTGCCCGTCGGAAATCTCATCACGATCGCAGCAAACAGCGTGCGCCAGCCGATTCAGCGCGGCGTCCCGAGTCGCTGGTCGGTTGTCGGCGGTGTTCCGATCCTGCGGGTCATCCGAAATATCTCCGTTCACAAGATGTACGTCGAGTGACGTCGCAAACAATTCGGCTGCGACAGGAACGGTCCATGCCACAGGTCCGCCGGTATCATCCACATGCGTTTCATCCACCAGTGGTATGCTGGGCACGATCGCACAGATTGGCGTGCGGCGGACACCGGTGTAGATGAGTTCTGAATGAGCCAGTCGCTGAAGATCGGTAAATCCTTCCGGACTTGGAGTGCCATTCAGCAATGGAATAATGTCGGTAGTCGTCGAGCCCACATCAACCAGCAACGCTGCTCCGGACGGAACCGCTCGTCCCGCCCACGTGGCCAGCGCATGCCAGTTCGCCGCAGCGACAAGTTGAGACAGCTCGATTGCATCACCGGGGTCAGCAAACTCACCGGATGTCATCCACACCCGCAGCACGGAGTCAGGAAATGCTTCTGCCACCGTGCGTATGATGAACTCGACCCCTTCGGCTTTGGTTTCGAAACAGTCGGCAAGTTCCGCAGTCATTGTGAGAGCCACAATATCCGGTCGTGTCCCTGCGAGGAGAGGCAGTTGCTGCAATTCCTGAAGCAGTCCGTGCTTGTTCTGCCAGATTGCAAACGCCCGACAAACGCTGTCGCCGTCCGATGACGCTGCTTTAATGTTTGCTCCACCAATATCCAGTCCAAGCGCAATCACAGGATACTTTCAGTGTCGGAATTCAATCGTTGAGTCAAGCGGCATAGACGACACGCGGTCGAAAGCGAAATTAACCCGCAGCGTCAGCGAGTTTAACCGAGTGGGCATCGCCCCGCGCTTCGTATTTCAAATCTCAAATTTCAAATCTCAAATACGAAATTTCAAA
>CAZFDW010000037.1:0-24642 GCA_964517865.1 uncultured Chitinophaga sp. | reverse complement strand
GGTTGCTGGAGTCTCGCGTGTCGGTCGTCCGTGACCTCTGTTTCTCTGTTCTCTGTTAACTCTGAACGGGGTGCAGGGGCGGAGCCCCTGCGCGCGCCAAAATTCCAGCGCCGGAATCGTAAGATTTGGGATTACTCTCGTAGCCGGAATCGTGAGAATTCGGATGGGATGTTGCGGAAGAACGAAATCTGAATTCTCACGAATTCAGCTACGTTGGGATTCGTCGCTGATTGCCAAGCGTCACGCTCGCCCTAGGAGTCTGTCTGAATACCGCTGTTCTTGTACGCGGCAAGGCGCTAGCCTAATGGCACTTGGTTTAGAAAATGTGAGCCGCAAGGCGCTAGCCGCGGGTGTGTGTCTGCCGTGTTTTCAGTCGGACACCGGCGGCTAGCGCCTTGCCGCTCAGGTAAACCAAGTGCCATTGGGCGCTAGCCGCCGGTTTTTTGCAGGTGAATTACCCGCGGCTAGCGCCTTGCGGCTTACAGTTTCGGAATATCAGGACAGACTCCTATGCCGCGATTCGTAATGGCCGCGAAAGAACGCAAAGGAGTTCATCTGGCCCGGCGGATGTTTTCAGCGCCAATGCTGCAGGATCCAGTCAGCCGGGCGGATGTGTTTGTAGACTCGTTTGTACCATGGCGCGGGCCATGTTCCGCTGAGGGCTTCGTGAGGATTGGGGCGACCGGGGAATGCCACCAGGCGGGCTCCGGCAGGCAGCCGTGGCTGGCGAAACCAACGCGTCACGCCGCGAGGTACGCAGTGTCGCTTGAAACTGCGGCACCATTCCGACGGCCAGAACTCGATTGACTTCTCAAGGCACGACGAGATGTACGTCTGCGAATTCGGATATTCTGCGAGCACTGATCGAAAATCGTCAAGGAACCGATTGAGGATTTCCGGATGACTGCCGACCGTGAACCTGTACGCCGAAGTATTGCCGATCAGGCGATCGGGATGAGTCCAGTTGTGGATCACGCAGAAGTTGGCATCGGGCCGATAAGTAAAAAAGTCATCCAGTCCCCCGGTGATCACAATGTCCAGATCCAGAAACAATGCTGTGCCGCTCAGTCTCGGTAGTTCACTGGCCCACAGCGACAGTTTCCGCCAGCCGCGATTGCGTTTCGGAGAAGGAATATCGACCTCCGGACAATCGAAACATTCGACTTCGCTGCGGATGCCTATCGTCGAATCCGTGTAGCACACGAGGCGAAACGGTTGCTGCGTATTGCGCGCGATCATCGAATACAGACGATTGACGTAGTCTGCACCGTAGGCGGTGCCCCAGTTCATGCACACAAACTGATTCATGAATTCACCTTCGATTCGCTATCGAGTACTCCAAAGATCTCTTCGAAACCGTTGCGGATGACATCGTGTTCGACGACTCGGTCAAACCACGCGGTGTGCATCGCATCCGGAATCCCGAGACCAGTTTCCGGGACATGACGAGCAAACAGTTCGACGAAGCGTTCAGGTTGCAGAAATGCAGCCTCTCGACCGCGGCGTGGCTTGAGCAGGTTGTGAGCCAATCGCAGATAATCGAAACGCTGCTGATCGAATCGACTCATCGCCGGCAGCGGTGCGAATTCGAAATCGATAATGGCTACTGATTGAAAATCGGGTGCAACCAGCAGATTTCCGCAATTCAGATCCATATGAACCACGCCGTTCTCGTGCATTTCACGGATCGCATCGAGAGCCACGGGCAGCAGGTCCCACAGCAGATGACTGTGATGTCGCAACACATCCGACAAGCGCGGCCACGGAAGCCAGTGATTTGCGAGGTAGAATTCGCCGCGCGCGATCAGCCGCGGTGCGATGCCGAGTGGTGACAGTTGTTGATAGGCGTGAGCTTCCCGGTGAATGCGATGTTCGCCGGTCAAAGGAACGCGAGGAAGATGCGGCTCTTTTGGAGGTCGATCGCGACCGGGCACATTCATGCGGACGCTGGCCAGAATTTTCGAGCGTTGTGAATCTCCGTGTGCCAGGTAGATCCGGTCGAAGCCACCGCCGGACAATGTGGGCCGGAGCGTAACGGGTTGTTTGAATATGACGCCAAGCTGCCATTCAACCTGCCGACGGCGTTCAGCTAGCCGCTGATGATCGATCCATGCATTCAGAAGTCGGAGAGGAGACATCACGCAGCCGCCTTTCTGTTGCCTGCTGTTTCTGTCGATAGTTCATCAGATCGTCCTACATCCCGCAGCAGTTCACAGATCGCCGTCGCGGCTGCCTGAACCGAAGGCAGGTTCGCCAGCAGTACAAGATCCGCTGGTTGCTGTCGCAGGGCTTGTTCGAAGAGCATGCGTTGATAGGTGTCGTGGCCTGGGGCCGACATTTCCTGTTTGCGGCGTGTCAGTTCCAAATGTGGCAGCGTCAGGAGAACGCTGGTCACGGGCGGAATCAATGTTTCAATCCATGTCGCGCCGCGTGCCAGGAGCGGCATGTCGGACTTGCGCTCGGTGATCAGAAAACTGGCGATTGAGCGATCGAGAATTGTGGTGCATGGTAACTCGCGGAAACACATGTTGATCCATAATGTCACCGTGGCGCGGAGCGTGACAGGAAGTGCCGTACGGTCGTCGAACGTGCCACGATCTGTGCCTCGAAGTTGTTGGATGAGCGCGCTGCTGATCTGATACGTCAGCGAGCGACGATAAAGTTTTTTGGCAACAACCGGAGTTGCCTTCGGATGCAGCTGCGCCAAAGCCGAGACAACTGACGATTTGCCAGCTCCGTCACTTCCGACTACTGCCACCGTGGGACGGTGCTTGAGAACGATTCTTCTGAGTTCGGTCATCCATCCTCGGCGACGCCGAGTTTCCAGAACGGGCAGCCCACGATTGCTCGGCACATTGATCAGTCGCTGCAGAAGATAGTCCTCTGACAAAGCAACAAACCTGGATGTGATCGTGATGGCATGTGGCAGTTGATCGGCAACAGCACGCAGTGCGGCAAGTGCATCATGTGACACATGCTGAGATGTCGGTCCCGGAGACCACGATGCAAGTCGATCACAGGCGCTGGCAATGCGTGCTCGCACGGTCGTCAATGTGACGTGCCTGCGTTTTGTGGCAAGGTGCTGAATCAGAAGGCAGAGGTCGATGTCTGGCGGCAGTTGACGCAGTGCGGCAATTTTTTCATTTGTAGGGACTTGAGCGTCGGGAACGGCCGCAGTCAGAGCACTCAACAATCGATCTGCCGGAATGCAACTATGGCGACGGCGTGGCAATTGATCAAAACTGGTCCACAGATCGATCATCAGTTTTTGCGCACAATCGATCGTCCACAGTATCAATTGCGCCTTCGCCGGGGAACTCTGTTGTATTCGGCAATGCATGCGCCCTTGTGTGCAATGTGTGAACGCTGCGCGAAGTATCTGCTCACGCTGCGATTCTGTCAGCAGCAAGTCGATGTCATCGCAGTGGCTGTCGAAACTGGCCGTCAGTGGTCGCAACAAGACGACTCGACCGTCCACGGCGCGCAGCAGTTCGTTGAGCGCAGCAAGAAGGCAGCTTGCTGGATCGAGTGACGAATCGACGATGGTGAGACGGGACGCAGAATGCATCTGCGTGGTCCTGTGGGATGAGATGGGGAAGACAAATGAGAGAGGTCCGGTAGCGTATCGGATTCACGAAACTGGACTCAAGATGAGATCCGTCTTGACGACTTTCCGCCAATCCGCGTAGAACCCCCGGTCTTCCAGCCAGATTTGCTTTCGGCAACCTAATGACTTCCTGCTACTCCACGGTTCGGCAGCACGCGCACGACGTTCGGCCAGCCGGTTTCCAAAGAAAAACAGGCTAGTGAGCACTCGCGGCAAACCATTCTATAAAACAAAGTGGTTCAATCTGGCGGTCGGTCTTGCTGTCACCGCAGTCTGCCTGTGGTGGGCATTTCAGCAAATGCTGAAAAGCGATAACGGCAAGAAATCACCCTCTGAAGTGATTGCCGAAATTGCAGCGGCGTTTCGTCAGGCTGACTATCGATCGCTTCCGGCAATGTGGGCCTGCCTTGTTCTCTTCTATTGGTTGAAGGCGATCCGCTGGCAACTTCTCCTTGAGCCTCTCGGAAAATTCCGTCCCATTCGAGACCTGCTGCCCTCGGTCATGATCGGATTCGCCTTTAACAATGTGTTACCGGCACATCTGGGAGAATTCGTGCGTGTCTATGTCTTTTCAAGACAATCGGGGATCTCCAGGACGGCTGTCTTAACCAGTATTGTGCTGGAGCGAATCTTTGATGTGATCGCGATCCTCGGGTTTTTGATGCTGGGGTTGTTTCTTGTCGAAGCGGCGGATCTTGACGAACGTATTGTTTCGTCAGCCATGTTTTTCGGAGTCGCGGTCAGCTGCGGGCTGGTGGGTGCAGCGATCTATCTGATCTGGACTGGTCCAGTCGTCCTGTTCGTCGAAGGATGCCTCCGGAGGGTTCCGTTCCTGCCACCGACGATCGGTCAAAAAGTTGCCTATTTGCTGGAAACCGGAGCAGCCGGATTAGCTTCGCTGCGAAGCGGACGCCTCTTGTCAGGGATCCTGTTGACGTCATTCCTGCAGTGGATGCTGAATGGGCTCACCATTCATCTCTCGCTGTGGGCTTTCGGCATTGATGTTTCTCTGTCAGTCTCGGCAATTGTCCTTGGTGTCACTGCTGTCGGAGTGACGATCCCATCATCTCCTGGATATTTCGGAGTGATTCAGTTTTGCTTCCTGCTGGTGTTAAGCCTGTTTGTAAAGGACAGGGAAGCAATTTTTGCCGCATCCATTTATTACCACATGGCGCAATGGATCCCGGTCACGATGGTCGGCATGTTTTACTTCCTGCGGGCAGGATTCAAAGTAGCCGACGTTCAGGACGCGAAAGGCAGTGAGCAGTAGGATGGACATTCATGTCCGTGATCTGCCAGGACAATGTGCCGAAACGAAGATTGTTGTGCCGCAAATGGCCTCCGACACCGCGAAGTCATACTTCACGCAGCTGCCGAACGAGGAATCAGCCGGAGTGCGCTAGCACCCGGTTCTTGCAGGGAATGCGGAACTTGACCGGACGCCACGGCGTACCGGCTGATAAAATAGGTCCGTCAGTTTGGTGCCGGTTCGGGCGTTGGTTCCGATTTTAGTTCCGGAGCAATTTCCGGAGCCAAATCGGCTGGGGCCATTGTTTCAAGAGCATCGGGGCGATTCCTCTGCGGGACGAAAGGCGCCTGCGACATGTAGAGTTCCTGGATCTTCGCATTCACGGCTGCCTCCATATTGAGATCGAGAAACACTACGCCTTGATATATGGTACGCGCGAGTTCGAAACGACCGGTCGCTGCGGCCAGATCGCCAAGTTCGAGACGAGACTCAGTCCCTTCGCGAGTCTTGACCACCTCGGCAAGTTTAGTCGAAAACTGTGATTCCAGATCTTTGAGCTGATCGACTTTCTGTTGAGCCGTTGCCACGAGTTCCTGATTTTCCGCGATAGTGGCCAGTTTTGCCATGACCTCGAACAGTTTCAAATTGCGTGTGTGAATACTGATCGGTCCCTGCAGACTTGTCAGAGCTTCAATCGCTTTCTCCTTCGAACCGATTTCTGCCATAATCCTGCCGTACGTCAGATGTGCGGTGGCATCGTTCGGGTTTTCCAGCAGGGCCTGATCGAGCGCGGAGAGTGCCTGTTTGGTTTCACCTTTTGCGGCCAAAGTCAAAGCTCGTACAGATTCGCGAACACCCGCATCATCTACGAAGGGCAAAAATTCTTCGACACCTTCGAAGTTGCCTGTTTCGATTCGGCACTTGAGCAGACGAGTCGTCGTCGAGGAGTTCGTGGGACTGGTCGGATCCGCTGTCAGCGCTGCTTCGAATACGGCTGCCGCTTCAGCGTATTGGCCCGTGTCTGCATAAATATCGCCCAACAACTGATTTACAATGCCGGGTCTAAACTTGCGTTCGCCCAAGGTTGTGAGGTGCTTCACCGCGTCGTCCCAACTGATCATATCCTTCAGGACATATGCCAGATTCAGGCGAGCGTCATCTGTGTTGTCGTCTTCCTGAAGAGCTGATTCAAAGGCATCGATGCATTCGAGTCGCTGTCGAGAACGCATGTAAGCATTTCCAAGTTGCGTCAATGCTCTGATGCGGACCGCAGCATCCTTTGAAGCATCCTGAAAAAAGGGGATAGCGAGCAGCGGCTTTGCTTTTCCAAGATACAACATGCCTTCGAGAAGTTTTTGCTCTGAAGCGTGCTCCGGGAAATCCTTCAGCTTCTCAACGCTGCGTTCGATCGCAGCGACGTCACCGCTTTCAAGTGCGGCCATGCCTTCTTTAACGTACATCCGTGGATCTTCAGGAATCGCTTTTCTGACCAGCGTCGTGACGACGGAGACTCCGAAAACGACCAGGATCAACCACAACCACAAGGGAACTCCACCTGATACTCGTGTCGGCGCAGGGGCGGTTCTGGATGGGGCAGGCTTTTGGGACATAGTTCGAGTTGCTTCACTTTCGGAACACCGGGGCTTGACGGGACGATAGTCCTGTCAAACAGAAACGAACGGGGACTTTGCGCAGTCGCCAAGTCTGCAACCAGGGGTTAAGCCCCCAATGCCCGCTTTCCTGTTTCAGATTGTTGTTACGGCAATTTCGTCTATGGTATTGGGTGTTTTTACAGGAGTACAGGCTTTAGCTTGTCAGTTCGCAGTCCAGGAGGGTGTCCTGATACACCAAAACACTGAGCCGCAAGGCGTTCGCGGGCTGTGCTCCGCTGAGTTTTTATATTTTGAGCGTAATTTGATGCCCGATCCACAACCTTCTTCGCGCCGAGACCTGTTTTCCAGCCTGAATCCGGTACGCGCTTTCCAAAAATATGATTCTGAGGCCATTTCGGTCGCCGATTTACGGATTCAGCCAGAGGCGGGAATCACCGTGCGACTCTCCGCGCGCGTCATGGCGTGTGATTTTTCGGTGATCATGAATCCCGGGCCGACGGAACAGATTGAAGCGGCGGGCGAAGCTCTGGAACTGATCCACGCGATCGAAGGCTGGCTGAGCATTTACAGGGAATCCAGCGAACTGTCGATGGTCAATCGAACGGCTGCCGAAGCCCCTGTCTGCGTTCGTCGGGAACTGTTCGATTTGCTGCAAAAATCTATGGAAATCCACAAAGGCACCGACGGTGCCTTCGATATGGCGACCGGTGCCTTGACGCGGTTGTGGCGTGCATGCCGCCGCAATCATCGGATTCCCGTGCAGGCCGAAATCGATGCGGCGTTGACTCAGGCTGGGCTGAAATACGTTAGTCTGGACGTGGATTCGCAAAGCGCGTCGTTTCGTCAAACGGGAATTGTGCTTGACCCCGGAGCGATCGGAAAAGGCTACGCGCTGGACGAAGCCAGCGATTGGCTGGTCCGATTCGAGCATGGCCCGGATTCGTTTCTCCTGCACGGCGGACACAGCAGTTTGCTTGGGCGAGGAGGACACAACGGTCATCCGGGCTGGCCGGTTGGCATCGGAAATCCGCTTTTCACCGAGAAACGCCTGGGAACGCTGCTGCTTTGCGATCAGGCGATGGCGACCAGTGGCTCGAACATTCAGTTTTTCCGACATGAAGGAAAACGTTATGGGCATATTCTGGATCCGCGAACCGGTTGGCCAGTCGATGGAATGCTGTCGGTGACTGTTTTGGCCCCATCAGCGGCCCTCGCTGACGCCCTCTCGACGGCATTTTTCGTGATGGGAGTCGAAAAAGCCCGACAGTGTTGCGAGAATTGGGCGGGCGTCGGTGCTATCCTGTTGCCCTTTCCGGACAAGGGAAACAAGGTCCAGCCGACCGTTATCAACATTCCTGAAGAGCTCATCGTCTGGGACGAAGGCCAGATCATGAGACCTTGAGGCTTGGAATCGGAACGCATTTCCAGACAGAAATCGGAGATTTTCTCCTGTGGTTGATATTCGCCGATATTCGCTCGCCGCTGTCGTGCTGCTCGTCGTGCTGCGAGTTGGCATTGGATGGCAATTGCTCTACGAGGGCATGTGGAAAATTGATACGCTCAGCACACAGTCGCCGTGGTCATCTGACGGCTACCTGAAGAGTGCTCAAGGGCCGTTTCGCGGTCTGTTCCGCTCTATGTCCGGTGATCCCGACGATAAGTCATGGCTGGATCCGGACAGCGTGGCCGCCCGCTGGGATAATTTTAATCGGCGTTTCAGCAGTCACTATAAGCTGAGCGACGCACAAAAATCTCAGCTGACAAAGCTGATCAATGGTGCCAGCAGTCATGATGCGGTGCTCGAACTGGAGAAGCTGCCGGGCGGCGTGGATTTCGCGGCACTAAAACTGGACAAAACCATCTCTTTGGACGCTGCGGCAAAACGACTGAAGATTGATGGCCAGCGGCGCATGACGGCTGCTGAGAAAGCCAGTCTGGACGCACAAGTCGCCGATCGCGCCGGCGACGACTACGATAAGTATCGCAAGGCACTGAATGAAGCGTTCACTCGTGCCAGTCGATTGTCATACAAAGAACGGATGCGCGCTCATCTGCTGGGTGATCCGGACAACGCGGGTCTGGTCGACGGCCGCATCAGTCAGATTGAACTGTATAACAAGATGGTGAAGCGTTACGAAGATCGACTGGCCGCAGCTGAACTTACGTTTGAACAGGAGCACCTCAATCGCATCTGGTCAGATGCCCGTGCGAAGGCTCGTGATCTGGCTGGCCCGGTGATGGCGCTGGACAAAGAGTTGCAGGAAGAGGCGTTGACAATTGCGGAAGTCTCTCAGTTGGCTCGCGGCCCGCTGTCACCGCCGCTGTCGCCGATTCGAGTCGTGGACCTGCTCACGATCGCAGGCCTGGCGGGGCTCGGGATTCTGTTAATTGTGGGACTGTTTTCACGATTCGCGGCATTGTCCGCGGCCTTCATGGTGTTTGGCTTCTACCTTGCAATGCCTCCGCTGCCCGGTGTGCCCGATGCACCGGGTCCGGAGCATAGTTTTATAGTGAATAAGAACCTGATTGAAGTCTTTGCCTTGCTCGCATTGGCCTCAGTTCCAACAGGTTATTGGTTTGGATTGGATAAGGTGGTCGCTGGATTTTTCGACAAACGAAAGACGGCGAAAGCTGTGGCAAAGAAATCGTGAGCGGCAAGGCGCTAGCGGGCTGTTGATTTAATCGTTTACCGCCGAGCCGGAGGCGACGGCTATTCCGCGAGCCGTCGCCTCCGGCTCGGCGGTAAACAAAGATGCGAAATCGGGGACTAAATCAACAGCCCGCTAGCCGCCGGTAACTGATTGCCAGCCTGCGGGTCATAAATACAACAACTAACGATCAAGAATAAAGTGGAGAAGTAGACCTTGGAAATCACACCTGAACAGACTCAGATCGGAAAAGACAATTTCAACGAAGTCGTCGGCATTACGCGCCGCGACATGATGAAAGCCACGGCGGCTGCCGGCATCGGTCTCGGTGCTTTGTACTTTGATTATGAGAAGTTGAATGGTTCTCCAGTCAAAGCGGCGTTTATTGGCTGCGGCGATGAAGCGAATGTGCTGCTGACCGAGCATCCGACGGAATACATGGAAGTCGTTGCGATCGCGGACCCGCGAAAGGCAAATATTGAAGACACATTCAGGGGCACTCACCCGGAAGCACGAATCGGGCTGATCAAAAAGCTGGGCCAGGACAAAGCAGGCACCGTTCAGGTCTTTGAAAGCCACATCGAATTGCTGCAGGCACGGGCTGACGGCAAAGTGAGTTTCGACATGGTCGTGATTGCGGTGCCACTGAGCCAGCATGCACCGATTGCGATGGCCTGCCTTGACGCCGGGCTGCATGTGCTCACCGAAAAACTGATGGCTCACAATATCACGGAATGCAAGCAGATGATTCGCAAGGCCGAAGAGAAAGGCCTGCTGCTGGCTGTCGGGCATCAGCGTCATTACAGCGTGCTGTACGACAACGCAAACGATCTGATCAAAAAGGGGCTGCTGGGCGATATTAAGTTTATCCGCGCTCAGTGGCACCGGAACAACAGTTTCCCCGGACGCGACAGTTGGCGTAAATGGGAAGATACACCGACTGCGGAGCGGGAACATCTGCTGGAACTCGAAAAATCCGGTAAGCTCAAAGAACTGGGTTATGACAGTGCGCAGCAGCTTGTTGACTGGCGACTGTACAACAAGACGGGCGGCGGACTGATGGCGGAACTCGGCAGCCATCAGATGGACGCTTCCAGTATCTTCCTGGGCAAGAAGCATCCACTGGCTGTGCAGGGCTATGGCGGAAAGAACTTCTACGGGGTCAAAAAACTTGGTCCGGAAGACAAGTGGATTGATGACCGCGACATCGATGACCACATTTATGTCACACTGGAGTTTCCCGGCCGACTCTATGATGAAGAAAAGCAGGATATCGCGATCGTCACGTATTCTTCGATCAGCACCAATCGTCAGGAATTCTACGGCGAAACCGTCTTCGGCAGCCGTGGCACGCTGGTCATGAAAGAGGAAAAAGAAGCCTTGCTCTACAAGGAACAGACCCCGTCCAGTGGTGGTGGTCTGGATCAGCGGCTGTGGGTGATTGACAACGCCAAAGGCGGCGGACCGGCACTCGACAGCTACAATACAGCGGCACCGACAGCGGCCGGTGCAATGGCTCAGGCAGGCATGGGCGACAAGGTCAGCCGAGGCTACAGGGAAGAGATGGAACACTTCTGTTATTGCGTCAGCAATAAGCTGGGCGCTGACAAACTGCGGTGCAACGGCCGCGTCGCAATGGCCGATGCGATTATGGCTCTCACAGCAAATCTGGCAATGAAGCACAAGAAACGTATTGTGTTCAGGGACGAATGGTTCGATCCGGCCAGCGACGCCGTTCCGGAAACAGATGAGCAGATCACAGGGTAATCAAGTCGCATGGGACGCTGGCCTGACAATCGTCGCTCTAACCTGATCGCCATCGCGCTGATCTTCGTCCTGTTTCCACTGCTGGCATGGGCCTGCGTGTGGATTATGAAGCACTAGGTGTTGGAAAAAGGGGTCAGGAACCAATAGCCAAATAGCCCGACGGGTGCTTCGCACTATTGGTTCCTGACCCCTTTTTCCAACTGAGGAACCAATAGCCAAATGGCCCGACGGGTGCTTCGCACTACCGGTTCCTGACCCCTTTTTCCAACTGTTCTGCTGTGAAAGAAGTCTCTGTGTCCAATGCTGCTCCGACTGCGCAATCTGCAGTGTCTTCGGTGAACAAGGCGACGTTGTTCATCGTCTTCCTGACGGTCTTTATTGACCTGCTGGGGTTCGGGATTGTGCTGCCGCTGCTGCCGCGCTACGGAGCCCTGTTCAATGCGAGCGGCTGGCAACTTGGAATGCTCATGGCCTCGTTTTCCGCCATGCAGTTTATCTTCGCGCCGATGTGGGGCAGCCTGTCCGATCGCATCGGTCGACGACCGATCCTGCTGCTGGGGCTGGCGGGATCCACGATCTCTTACGGGCTGTTTGGTTATGTGTCGGCTCAAGGCCGCGACGCATTGATCCTTGGCTTCAGCCCACTGGTCTGGATGTACGTGACACGCATCGGGGCAGGCATTGCCGGAGCCACGATCTCCACGGCTCAGGCAGTGATTGCGGACTGTACGGGACCGGAAGGTCGCGGCAAGGGCATGGCGCTGATTGGTGCGGCGTTTGGAATCGGCTTTACATTTGGTCCCCTGATCGGCGCGATCTGCGTTTCAAATGACGCCGCCGTCGCGCTGAATGATCCGCAATGGACGATGGTGAAGTCATGGAGCGATGACACGACTCCGGTCTCAAAGCAGCAATTTCTGGATGAGGTGTTTCGGGATTCAAAGATCTCTGATGCCAACACAGAAGCCATCGCTTCGCTGCTGAAGACACCTCTGCCACGAGTCGATCTCAAAAATCGTCTGCTGGCACCGCCGTCCGGGATGCCGGGATACGTGGCGTCAATTCTCTCCGCGCTGGCGTTCCTGCTGGCAACTGTAAAACTTCAGGAATCCCGCAGGCCATCCGAATCGGCTCAGCGATCATCACACCGCGCGTTTCGGCCGGGTGAAGCCATCCGGCATCTTTCGACACCCGGAATGTCGATCATTCTGTTCGCCGTGTTCATTACGACATTTGGATTCGCGCAGTTTGAAAGCACATTGTCACTGCTGACGAGCGAATTTGGTTACAGCACACAATGGAATTTTCTCCTGTATGCTTATGTCGGACTTGTGCTGTCGATCGGACAGGGAATGCTCGTGCGGCGGCTTTTGCCGCGACTTGGCGAACGTCGCATGGCGTTGATCGGTGTGACGCTGATGACGATCGGATTTTCATTGATCGGTTTTACAGGGATGAAAATTCTGCCTCCTATGGCACTGTGGTTCATTCTGCCAATCGTCGTCATCGGGTTTTCCGCAGTAACGCCTTCTTTGCAATCGATGTTATCTCAGGCAGCGTCGAGCGATGAGCAGGGATCAGTGCTGGGGACCGGTCAGAGCCTGTCGTCGTTGGCACGCATCCTGGGCCCGGCGCTGGGCATTCCATTGCTGCGTCAATCGACGTCTTTGCCCTACTTTCTGGGTGCCGCACTCATACTCAGTGGTGGTGCCTTGATCCGCCGCATGCCGGGAAAGGAAAGTACCGATCACTAACCCGGCGTTGACTGCTGACAACACACCATCGAACACTGAAACCCATGCCTCAAAAAATCCAACATCTCTGTCGATACACTTCCAGCAACCTCATTCCCGTGCCGTAAAGCAGCTCGATCATCAGTGTCAGAAACCGTCCGATCTCCGGCCCGGTCAACTCTGTCGGATGTCGCCATGTCCCGTCCGGAAGTCGGTGGAATCTGAGGAATCGAGTCACCCAATTAACGTACGCCGATTCGGTCCGGATCGAGTAGTGCAGGAGCCGACACTTGTTCCGAATCCGATCCAGGAGCCTTGGTTCGCTGGCCGCCGACACTTTCTGTGTTTGATTCTGCATTTCCAATCCCCGATCGTATTGAAAGCTCCTGGCTTGACGCTGGAACAGCTTCCAAAAGACTTCCTGAATCTCCTGGAAAACCCGCCATCCGAACTTGCCGAAGCAACTCGGTTTATACAGAATCGGCTCCGCAGAATCCGGTCTCAGCAATTCTGCAAAGTTCTGGAATTCTGTCTAATACCTGTTGGGCGATCTAAACCGCAATCGACCACAAGTCCACCGCGCGCTCCACCCGTTGTCACCTTCCGATACAGTTGCCCGCGACCGCTTGTCTCCGATTGCAACTTGAAGCGCTCGCTTGCCACCAATTGTCCCTTGAAGCAATCGGAACAACTCTGACTCGAAGTAATCACCACCGTAGCTCGTAGTTCACCAGATGAGCCATTAATCCAGGATCGCTCGCTTCCTGCGTCAATGACCTCAAACTGCCAAGATCAACTTTGAACTGGGTAACCACGTTCCTTTTGAAACCAGAGCAAGGAGAACCTTATGTCATTCACTTCAAGTCTCCGGGCCCTGTACTCGAAATTCTGCCGGTCGAATGGTGGGCTGCGCCGGCGCAGCAGGATGCGGCTGTGGTATGTGCCCGCGCTGGAAGTGCTTGAGGAACGGAGTCTGCCGTCGATCAATGCCCTGGCGACGCTTAATGGAAGCCTCCCCGGCGTGCAGGATGTCGAGGCGCAGTTCGCGGCGCTGAAGCATCACGGCGAGGCGCTGGGATGGATCCTGCCCGAAGCGCAAGGCGCGCCCGATCCGAGCCTGTTCGATCATTACCAGGGCGTCGTGCGCTATCCGGGCTCGGGCACGCCGATTTTTTATGTGACGCAGAAGGACGATGACGACAACACCCCGCTTATCGATGGCGACTCGGAGGGCGGGTACCTGGAAGTGGTGCGGATGGGGTCGCGCGACACCGACGGCGAGCGGCTGCGCTCGAACCTGCAGCGAATCGGTGCCGACACCGAAGACACGTCTCCCCCAGCCGCCGACACGTGGATCAGCGCATTTCATCTCGACGGCCAGAGCGGCGTGATGGTCGATGGGCAGACGCTTCGGCCGTACATCCATCCGGGCGGGATGGCCATCGAGGACAACATTCTTCTCGTCGCGATGGACACGCCCAATGGCCCTGGCTTCGGCAGCACGGGAATGATCGTGCTGTTTGACCTGGCCGAGAGCGGCGGAACTCCCGAAGCGCCCGTGCCAATCGAAGGGCTGGAGCTCAGTCACAGCATCGACAACCTCGCCATCACGAAGATCGGCGACGGCAGCGCGGGCGATCCTTTCCGCTACATGATCTTGACCAATGGCGCTGGCGGGGATGACATTCGCGTGTACGAGACGAACGGCGAGGATCTTCGCGTAGAGAATCTTTCGCTGACGCCGGTGCAGACTTGGGATCCGGCGTTGTCGGCGGATTTTGATCCACAGCAGCCCCCGCCGCCTTCGCCGTTTACGCAGGCAATTTACTGGCCGAACGGATCGGGCGCGCATCAGAGCTCGACCTTCATCCGCCAGTTCGACGGCGCGAGTCCGCCGACGGATGCGCCGCTCTATATGGTCGCGATGCGGCGCGACGGTCTAACGCCGCTCACCGGCGAGGACAAGGGCGATCTGTATCGCGTGGAACGCAAAGCAACCGGCGGCGTCAAGCTTACGTTCGTGCAATCGATTCACTTCTTCACCGAATACGACAACGCCGGGCACTTCGGCAACTTCGCCGCCGCCAGTGGCGGGTATGTCAGCCCGAGCGGCGAGTTGATATTGTACAATGTGCCGCACGACGATCAGGATGGTTTCGATCCGGACATCGTGCGCATGGCGGAGATTCGCCATCGCGACGTGAACCGCGAAGGCAGCTCCCTGCGCCTGCCGGGCGCGGATGCGGGCGGGCCGTACGTCGTGAACGAGGGCGGCTCGGTGGCCTTGAATGGCGTTGGGACGTTGCGAGCGGATCGTCCGTGGGTGGAACTGTACGATGACGATAACTTCAAAGATCGCAGCATCGTCATCGATTACGACGACCGAGCGAAACTTGAGCTGAACGATTTCAATGCGCTGGACGACTTTACCGACCGCACGACTTCCGTGCGCTGGCGCATGCCGGATGGCATGAGCGCCCGGCTCTATACAGAGCACGACTTCGGCGGCGACGTACTCGTGCTGGAGGGAGACGGCGTGACCCGGTGGGACGCAGACATCGGGGGCTTCAGTGGGGAAATCTCGTCGATGCTTTTCGACGGCACGCCGCCGGGGCCGGGGACGCTGACGCTCGAATGGGACCTCGATGCCGATGGGATCTTCGGTGAATGGGGCGCGGACGCGCCGCACGGCGATGAGGTCGGCGCTTCGCCGACATTCGTCGCCGGCACGCTCGACGGGCTTGGGAGCTACGACGTCTCCCTGCGCGTCAGCGACAGTGAGGGCGCTTCCAGGACAGTGACGACCAGCGTGACCGTCCACAACGTCCCGCCGACCGCGGGAGTGAGCGGCGACACCTTCGGCGTGCCGGGGTTGCCGCGTAGCTTCAACCTCTCGGCGACCGACCCGTCTCTCGCCGACACGCTCGCCGGATTCACCTTCGCCGTCAGCTTCGGTGATGGGAACTCGACGACAGTCAATCCCGGCGATCCCCTGGTCGTCTCGCACACGTACCTGTCCAAAGGCAACTTCATCGTCACCGTCACCGCCACCGACAAGGACGGCGGCGTCAGCGCGACGGTGACGCACGCGATTGAGATCAAGGCCGCCGGCATCCTGCCCGATCCGACCGACCCGACCAAGACCGCTCTGTTCGTCGGCGGGACCACGGGCGATGACACCATCAAGGTCATCCAGCACGGCAAGAGCGGCAACTACCGCGTCACCATCAACGGCCAGGACGAGGGCACTTTCAGTCCCACCGGCCGGATCATTATTTTTGGGCAGGCGGGCGACGACGACATTAGCGTTCCCAATAGCATTACACTGCCGGTGGAAATGTATGGCGGCGACGGCAACGATAAGTTAAACGCAGGCAACGGCAACGACATTCTTGTGGGCGGTCTCGGCAATGACCAGCTCGGCGGCGGCGCCGGTCGCGACCTGCTCATTGGCGGCGCGGGCACCGACCACCTCACGGGCAATGCCGACGACGACATCCTGATTGGCAGTGCTACCATCCATGATTCCAACTTCGCCGCCTTGCAGGCGATCATGAAAGAATGGAACCGTCTCGACCTGGCGGTCGGGCTACGAATCAACCATCTCAAGAGCGGCGGTGGTCTTAACGGCCTCTTCTTGCTCGATGACGCCGCGATCCTGAATGACGGACTCGCCGACTTACTGGCTGGAGGCTCGGGGAACGATCTCCTCATTCAATGATGCGGGTTGTCGGCGAACACCAACCGTAACATCAGCCAAGCAAATCCAATTCGCTCTGATTGGGAATCCATAAAAGATCAAATCATGTTTCGGGCAGTGCTCCGAAATTTTGAAACTTACAAGGACATTCGCCATCACCTTCTCCAAACCGAGAACGAAGAATTCGTCGAAAGTGCTCCCGGCGATTTCTACTGGGGATGCAGCGGCGACGGCACCGTCCAAAACAAACTCGGCAAGATACTGATGGATGTTCGCTCTCAATTGCGTGCAGCACAAAACCAAGTCAGTGGCATCTGATGGCGAAACGAAAACAAACAACTGCCGTCTGATGGTCAGTCGGCGAATTGAAAATCGTTCGGCGTCCGAAAGGTAAATGAACCGCAATCGAACAATCGCCCAACAAGCCGGTCAACGCGAGCGGCGGCTCGCGCGTTTTCTGTCTTCCATGTCGCTGGCCGCCGCCGCGTTACCTTGGACGTTGGGCGGCGCAAGTGACGAACCCGTTACACCCTGACGAAATACGTCCCGTAAAATGCGATCATCGGCGGGCATTTTTCAGCCATCAAGACCGGGAGAATCCAGAAATGATCAGATTCACTGTGCTACCCATGATGGTGATCGTTTGCTTGCTGGTTGGCACACCCGGACATTCAGGGGAACCAAACAAAGCGCCCGACGCGAGCGGTCTGCCTTGGGTGATCGGTGATCGAGCACCCGATGATACCGATCTCAGCGCCTTCGCGAAGCAGTTCTGCGTGGAGATGAGGAAGTACCACGGCCTAAGCGGCGGTGACCCGAAGCCGGACCCGGCTCCGGAAGTACTTCGATCCGGCTTTCCTCACGAAGCACAACCTGGGGGAAGGTGACTTTCCCGTCCAGATGGCCCCCGTCTTCCCGATCTACGACATGCGGATCGCGGACGACCGGAGGACGATCCTCTGCGTCGTCGGGACGAAGGAAAACGGTTCTTCCCACAATTTAGTGGCTAGGAAATCATGGGTTCAGGTCGAGTTTTCCGCAGAAGAAGAGGATTCTGATTCCGGCACGTCGCATCAACTGATACACACTACGCACGGTCGCCAATGACTCATTAAACGAACAAACATCTCCTCCATAGCCGCGTTGAATATAGGCAAGTTCTGCAGGCAGCATGATGCCGGATCCTGTTCGAACGCGAATCTGAGAAAGTCACACGCATGCATCGCCCCTCACAAACGCTCAGGCGTTACCGACCCGGGGCGATTGTTTCCCGTCGTCAACTGCTGCAGGCCGGATTAACGGGCTTTACGACACTGAGCATGGCTGATGTGTTTCGGCTTCAGGCCGCAGCAAAGTCAACGACTGGTGCTCCGAAGACCGCAGTGATCATGGTCTGGCTGCGGGGTGGTGCGAGTCATCTGGAAACGTTTGATCCGAAACCGCAGGCTCCGTCCGAATTTCGCGGACCGTACTCGGCAATCGACACCAACGTCGCCGGCATTCAAGTCTGTGAACTCCTGCCCCGTCTCGCGAAGATCGCCGACAAGTATGCCATCCTGCGTTCGATTGCACACACGGGAGGTGGGCATCCCGCCGGATCGTTACAGGTTCTGGCCGGTGATCCGGATCCGCAGGACAAATTAATGCCGCAGCTACCGGACTGGATGTCGGTCGCGGATTTTGTGCGCCACGATGCCTCGCGAAACCTGCCGAATTACGTGGCCATTAATCCGGTGGATCGATACGACAATTTTACGATTGCAGGCTCTGCCTATCTGGGGCCGTCCCATGCACCGTTTGCAATTGTCGGGGATCCCAGCAGCCCGACGTTTGAGGTTCCAAATGTGGGTCTCGCACCTGACCAGCAGGAACGACTCGGACGCCGTATGCAGCTCAAGTCCGGGTTCGACATTCTGCGACGCGATCTGGATACTTCAGGGACGCTGACAGCAGTCGATCAGTTCGAAGCGCAGGCGCTGAGTTTGCTCACGAGCACAAAGGCAGGAGATGCGTTTGATTTGCGAAAGGAATCCAATTCCGTGCGCGAACGCTATGGCATGAACGCCTGGGGACAGCAGCTGCTGATGGCTCGACGTCTGGTGGAAGCGGGCGTGGAGATCATCGCAACCGAGTTTGATGGCCCGCTGTGCGGACGTGTCCAGAACTGGGATGATCATGCGGTGAACCAGCACGTTTTTGAGGCGTACAAGTTTCGGACGCCGGTCTTCGATCAGGCGGTTTCGGCCCTGATTGAAGACATCTACGCCCGCGGACTGGATCAGCGCGTACTGGTGATCGTCGCTGGCGAATTCGGGCGAACGCCGCGAATCTCTTACGTTGCCAGCAGCGGCGGCGGTGTGGCCAGTGGAGAAGCAGGCACGGTCCAGCCGGGCCGAGACCATTGGCCACGGGCAAACTCCATGCTGTTCGCCGGTGGTGGAATCCGCACTGGACAGGTGATTGGTGCGACCGACGCCCGAGGTGAAGACCCGGTGGACCGTCTTGTCGGCACGGGAGATTTTCTCGCCACGATCTACAAACATCTGGGAATCGACTACGAACGCGTGGCCATCGCAGATTTTGCCGGCCGTCCTGTCCCCATCCTGAATTCCGGGGTACCGATTCCCGAACTGCAACGTACCCGCGTTTGATGCCAGCCTGACGCGGCGCGGGCTGCTATGAAGTGTAGCCGGATTCGTCAGAATTCGGAGCCAGGCCATGACTCAACCCGAAGTCTCACGACTTCGGCTACAGGTAAAAGTCTCACCCAGACCCGCGTGGAGCTTAACGAGGTTCGGCGCATTTCAGTGCCTGATCAATCTGCGACGTATTTCTGGCTCCGATCAGGACTGATGTGACACCAGGTTGTTTGAGCACCCACGACAACGCCAGTTCAGCGTGTGACGTACCAGACGTCCGCGTTTCATTGTCAAGTAGTTCCAATACCTGATAGCCGTGTGCCGTGAAATAAATATCCTGATGACCGGGTACGACGTCGAATCGCGTCCCTGGCGGAATCGGTTCATCGGGTCGATACTTTCCCGTGAGAAATCCGGCGGCCAACGGGCTGTAGCTGATGACGCCGATATTCTCAGCAGCACACAACGGCAGTAAATCTGCTTCGATGTCGCGTTGCACCAGATTGTAGGGTGGTTGAACGGAGACCATTCGAATCAGACTCGCCTCGTCACTCAAAGTCAATGCCACGACAAGCTGCGATGCAGAATAGTTGCTGCAGCCAAAGTGTCGCACTTTGCCCTGCCGGACCAGCACTGTCAGAGCTTCCAGCGTTTCTTCCAGCGGCGTGGACTCATCCCATTCGTGCGTCTGCAGCAGATCGATATGGTCTGTTTGCAGGCGTTTCAAGCTCGCCTCAGCAGAAGACACAATCCGTTGTCGCGTGAGTGTACCGTTGACCTTCGTCGCGAGGACAATCTGGTCCCGCAGGTTCCTGTTTTGCAGCCACCCTCCTACGACCGCTTCCGAGGCTCCCTGTCCATATGCTGCCGCCGTGTCAAACAGTGTGATTCCGTGTTCGAATGCATGATCCATGATCGACAGCGACGTACGTTTGTCGATCTCGCGCCCAAACGTGACGCATCCCATTCCAATAGTGCTGACAGAAATATCCGACTGGCCAAGATTGCGATACTTCATCGATGGAGTGCTCAAAGGTCCATGGGCACTGCGTCAATTTTTGTCGCCTTGCCTGTTTCTGCCGCCTCGTAAATCCCGAACACCGTCCGGATCGCGTTCAGTGACTCCTGTGTTGTAATGGGCGGAGCGGTGTCCTGGGCAATGGCAGAAATGGCTTCGGCGACGAACGGCGAATAGCCGCGCGGTTCAGTCAGACCTTCGAAGGTCTGCACCGTTTTCGCGTTCTGTCCTGCGTGTTCGTACCAAGTCATCTTTGGCAAGCCAAAAGGATCCAGATTCATCCAGCCCTTTGACCCCCAGATCCGGATTTGTGTATGGTATCCGGCATTCAGGTAGTAGCCGGAATTCAACGTACCCAGCATTCCGTTGCTGAAGCGAAGCGTGGCGACTGCAGAATCTTCTGCTGAGATCGGTTGCCCGCCGATATTGACGACAGCACCGGTGGCCTGAGTGATGGCCGCGCCCGTGAGAAACATTGCCAGATCAAGCCAGTGGATTCCCAGCCAGATCAGGTGACCGCCGCCGGCTCGAGTCTTGTCAGCGTACCAGGTGCTGTGGTACTCTGACTGGGTGAGTCGCGTCTGATCAGCCACGAGATGCATGTCGATACTGTAAAGATCGCCAAAGCGTCCCTGCCGAATCATCTTTCGAGCGGTCAATGATTCGGGATTGGTGCGATTCGCGAACGCCAGCATCAGCTGCAGGTGCTTTGATTCCGCCAGATTCGCAAGTTTTTCAAACTGGTCGAGCGTCACACAGCCCGGCTTCTCTGCGAACACATGTGAACCCGCATTCAGAGCCGCCTCGATCACTGGCGGAGCAAGGCTGGCTTCCATCGAGACCATGCACAGTTTCGGTGCTTCCTTCACCAGCAACTGAGCAACGTCACCATATGTCCGAGTCAGTTTGTCACCGAGCGTCATCCTCCCAATGTCGATCCACCGATCGTCCGGATCCGCGAGCACAACTTCGTCACATTCCCTCGCTTCCGCCAGCGCCGAAAAATAGGCACTCATATGAGCGCCTTCCGCGTGTGTCAGAACGGCAACTTTCATGGTGTTGGCTTTCGATCAGACTAATGTCTTTAGAACCCCTGCCAAAACCTGCGTGAGCCGCGACGATTGCAGCTCGACCACTCCTGACACAACCCGGACCCGGAAGTTTCGTCAGGGGTTCCTGGTCAGCGCCGCTGTGTAAGGCCCTGAGCAGGAAATGAGGTGTTCTCCCGTTTGATTCCATGCTGAATGACTCAGCCCTTCGGCACTCCCAGACAAATCCGGAAACCATCGCGGGAGTCGGAATAGGCGGGGCCCTGGAGCCCGAGGCGCACAGCACAGCGGGCATTGCCAGGCACATCAAAATAGTTGCCGCCGCGACATACGGGACGTGGATTTGTCGTGACAACATAGAGTTCTTCATGGCCCCCCTCCGGATCAAAGTGATCCAGTACAACTTCCCAGACGCCGCCACACATGTCGGCCATGCCAAAGCCGTTCCGCCCATTCTCCTTGTACTGATCCACAGGTGACACGAAGGAGAATCCGTCGCTCCAGGGCGCTTTGGCAAGCGGCCAGGTTTTTTTCCGGCCCGGCAGGAAATCGATGGCGGAAATGTTCAGCCTTCCCTCGCCGTCTTTGAGATCGTCACCCCACCAAAAGGCGGTATTGTCAAGTCCACCTCGACATGCATATTCCCACTCGGCTTCCGCTGGCAGGCGGTATTCCAGCCCCTCAGGCAGTCGCCCTGCTTCGCGTTCTTTCTTCGTCAACCACTCGCAAAAAGCTCTCCCGTCATTCCAGCTCACGCAGACGACCGGATAGCCGTTCTGTAACGGGAATCCAAAATTCGGGTCACGCCAGCTTTTGCCTTCCATTGGTATCCATGGATGCGGCGGTGCCTTTGCCGTAATTGTCCACTCCGGATCAAAAACCTGAGTATGTCCGCCCGGTTTCTCTGCATCGGTCACGTAACCACTTTCTTCAGCGAAACGCCGAAATTGGCCTACGCTGACTTCGGTGCGCCCCATCCAGAAACCGTCTTTCACCTGCATCAATCGCGGCTCTTTGCCTTCGAACGACTCGCGCTCCGTCCCCGGCGTGGCGCCGCCTTCGATTCCCGTGGCCCAGGCCTTCTCGGCAGCGGTGCTGCCCATCCTGAATTCACCGGCCGGAATGTAAACCACTTCGAGAGTCACGTCATGCCCCAGATCGACCAGCGTCGATGCTCCCTTTTCCGGCCCATCGGCTGGCGCTGCGTGAGCGGTGCCGCTCACCTGGCCCGTGAACGCCATGAGTCCAACGGCCAACAAAAAAGTATCGAGCACATTCCGGACTATCATGAAGTTTTTCCCTTCCAAAATTACGATGGATGTGTCAACGCAGAGGTATGCGAAAAGTTTACAGCCGGGGAACCCTCGTGTCACGCGATTCCGAGGAGGACTTCGCGGCTTGCTGCGACCGGCGACCAGACGAGGTGGAGAGAAGGCCACGCGGCGACGCGGAGCGGATGTGCGTCCCACGGCGGTTCGCCTTGCGGCGAAAGTCCTTTCCGGCAGAAAGGACCTGCTTTTGTCACCCCTGGTCATCCTGATGCCGTCGGCTGGCGGAACGGCAACGACACTGGAAGTTGCACAATGGGACGCAGACCTTTACGCTTTGTTAATTGACTCGAGCCGCATGTTTGATCGGCTATCCTCAGGAGTTCCTCGATGCGACACACGTTGATGCCTGTCATGTTTGCGATTCTTCTGCCAGTCACCGCACCGTGTGATGATGGCCTCATCGCTCACTGGCCTCTGGCGGCAGACGGTCGGGACGTTTCGGGCAACGGCATGTCTGCAACCGCGCACGGCGTTGATTTTTCCGCCCCCGGGCCTGGTGGCGTCCAAAAGACGGCGGCCGCGTTTGATGGTCAGGGTGCCATGCTTGAAATTCCGGCCAACCAGCGCCTGCAACTCGGAACAAAGGGTTTTTCCGTAAGTGCGTGGGTCGATGCCGATTCAGAATTCGATGACGTACCCGGAGATCTCATCAGTCAGTACGACTCAGCCACACACAGGGGGTTTCATCTCGGACTGAAGACCAGTGCGGGAGTCACTTTCTCACAGGCCAATGTTCGGCATCTGCAGTTCGGAATCGATCAGGACCGGCCAGATGAATCCTGGCAGGAATGCGGATCCCCCGGGAATGCACTGCTGGCATTTGCGCTTTGTGAATTTGACGGACAACTTTACGCCGGAACCTGTGAACCCGGGCGCGATGACGGCGGTCATGTCTATCGCTACGACGGCCACGACAAATGGATCGACTGCGGCGCACCGGATCAGTCGAATTCCGTCACGTCGCTGGCCGTGTTTGATGGTCAGCTGTATGCAGGCACTGGCAAGTACCGAGTCGCAGGCTCCTCATTGCCTGAGTCCGAAAACCCAACACTCGGCGGTCACATCTTTCGGTACGCTGGCGAATCAAAGTGGATCGACTGCGGTCGTCTGGCTGAATCCGAAGCGGTTGGTGGAATGGTTGTGTATCGCAACCGTCTTTATGCATCCTCGCTGTACCGTCCAGCGGGATTTTTCAGGTATGAGGGCGGAACGACATGGCAGGACTGTGGCAGCCCGCAACGGCCTGCTGATCTGCCGGGCGATACCACCGGGATGCGCGTCGAGGCCATGGGGGTTTACAACGGTTGGTTGTATGCCACAAGCTACGACGGTGGCCGAGTCTTTCGATATGATGGTGCATCCTGGTTCGATTGCGGCCAACTTGCCGACAACACTCAGTCGTATGCATTCGCAATTCTTGAAGGGCGACTTTACGTCGGCACATGGCCGAGCGGTCGAGTGTATCGATTCGAAAAGCCGCACCAATGGACCGACGTCGGACGACTCGGTGAGGAACTGGAAGTGATGGGCATGCTGGTTCACAACGGTCGATTGATCGCTGGCACGCTGCCACTGGCGGAGGTCTACGAGTTTGACAACAAATCGTCCTGGAACAAGTTGACACGCCTCGATCACACGCCTGACGTCCGCTATCGTCGAGCTTGGACGATGGTTGAACATGACGGCAAACTTTTCTGCAGCACGTTGCCGTCCGGGAAAATCTATTCCTGGCGCGCGGGCCGGGTTGCCATGGCTGGTAAGGCGTTTCCGGCCGGATGGCATCATGTGGCTGCCGTCCGGTCCAACGGTTCGCTCAAACTGTTCGTCGATGGAGTCCTCGCCTCAACACAGTCCGGATTCAACCCGGCAGACTATGATCTCACGTGTGACCAGCCACTCCGGATCGGTTTTGGACCGAACGACTATTTCAAAGGTAAACTGTCTGACGTGAAGCTCTATGGACGAGCTCTGTCAGATGAAGAAATCCAGATGCAGGCGAAAGCAAGGTAGCGATCAAATCACCCGGCGAGCGGTGCGGCGTCAGCCCACCGGTACACTGCGATTCCGTAGGATGGACATTCTTGTCCGTCGTGACTTTCGTGCTCGTGCTCAGCATCGCGGTGCTCGTGCTCGTAATCGACGCCAAGTCAAGGATGCCTCGATTCGATTACGAGCACGAGCACCGTTTCACTGAGCACGAGCACGACAACTGTGTTTGAACACCAGAACGCCAGAACGATTGCGATCAGCGAGGCCGAGGAGTTGACTCTACGCAAGTCAAGAACGCT
>CAZFDW010000036.1:2640-24647 GCA_964517865.1 uncultured Chitinophaga sp. | reverse complement strand
CGAGCACGCCAATTGTGTTTGAATGCGAACTCTGAATTACACGCGCCGTGTGATAATTGGCCAAGAGTGGCAAAAAACGCGGGCGAAATGATGGTTTGTTCCCAATATCACACGGCGCGTTCAATATCAAATATTGGACGCGCGCCACGGATATCACGATATCAACACGCCTTCAGGGTGTCAATTTGATCAAGCAAACGCATGGAATCACATTGTACCGGAAAGCTGACGCATGCCGCTCGCCGGACATTTTCTCGATCGCGTTTATTTTGCAGCTTCCAGGCGTGTCAGCCACCAATGGGCGCGGACCTGTTCAGGGTTTTGCTCGACATCGGCCTGCTTAAGAATCGCGATCGCGTCAGCGATATTGGCCTGTGCGATGAGTGCATCGGCTTCGTTCATCATCGACGAAAACGCAGTCGGACCGTCCGGATACTGAATTCGATAGTTACGTAATGTGGATATCGCGACACCGAAGTCATTTCGGGACAATTGCAGCATGGAAGTCCAATAGAGTGTGTCACCCAGTGCGCTCTGCTGCACGGTCCTGATCAATTCCGGTAGTGGAATTGCACTGCGACTGACGCGTTTGCCATCGACCGGCACTTCCACTTCGATCACCGTCTGCATACTGGCCTGCCGAATCTGCTGCAATTCCTGAATCATTCCGACATTCAGTGACCCGGAAATCTGAGCCACACGAGCTTGCAGCAAATGCTTCGAAGGTTTGCCGAAGAGTTCATCACTCGAGGCTCCAACACGCGACCAGCGTTCTTCCAGAGCCATAATGCGCCGTTGCAGGCGCTGTTCGTCGGTCAGTTCTTCCTGATTGATGCCGGGATCATCCAGCGCATCCCCGACGCTGATGGATTCCCGCTCGAACGGGCTGTCGAGCGGCCTCATCAGCAGCGTGTATTCCTCCTTCTGTTGTTCGCTCAACGCTGCCGCGGCAGCAATTCGCTGTTCGGGCATGTCCCAGACTTTGAAAGTTTCGGCTGGCCATGTGGCGCCAAGTGCTGCCGAAAGTCGCTGCACCAGCGGCCGAATTTCACTGGTGCCACCTGCCAGTTCTTCGTACATCGTGGCGGCGTCCTGAGCTTCCATCCGCTGCTGCAGCAGAAACATTCGTGGAGCGAACGCGGATGGGTTGGCAACGACGAACGGTGTTGCCGTCTTCCAGCGTTCGGTCTCCGCAATCAGAGTCACATCTGCAGGATCCGTCACGATGATCGATGTATCACCAGCTTTGGGTAAGGCCGTGCATCGCAGCGGATCAAACAATAACGCTTGCTCATCAATAATCACCAACAGCAGCAGATCAGCCGCATCGACAGGATTGAGTGCCATTGGATCGCCTGGTGTGGCGGCCTTCAACAGCACGGAATCAATCTGCCGCTGCCGCAACGCTTCGGCAAGAATCCAGATGCGGTCCTCAACAGAACCGCGTCCGGTGAGCATCACTTCGTACAGTCCCAGCGGAAGTCGAGTTTCATCGACCTTCAATGGGGAAACATTTCTGCTCACGTGCCGGAACAGACGCTGCACTCGATCAAGATCGGTACTGACCTGCCCGCCGCTTTCTTCATCCGCCTGTTTCCAGAGCGATTCTGTAAGCTGACTGAGCAACAGACAGTCGCGAATGTAATTGACGTCGCTTTCCGTAAAGCGACTCTGACTGGCCGCACGCTGCACACTGCCAGTCAGCATGGCGGCGTTGACTTCGCTGAGTGTCAGTTTACGATCCTGTTCCGAGACACATGCGGACATCCACGAATTCAGACCGCCCGCGATGGATTCTTTACGAGTCTGAGTGGCCATCGATTCCGGCAGCATCCGGCTGATCACGGAATTCAGCTTACGACGGCATTCATCAGCGACACTCACCTTCGCCTCGTTGCTGGTATCGATCACAGGTGCCGGAGGACTATTGCAGCCAGTCAATGCCCCGCTGCCCAGACACAGAGTCAGCAGAGAGACAATCCAGCCGCCGGGTTTTGGACTTGATTGCTGACAGAACGAGAGCGACATTCGGAGATACTTATGTTTTGGAAGGAAAACGTACGTGAAAGGCTGTAATTTTCGCTGCGAGGGCGTCTCTCAGCCTTGCGACGGACATGCATGTCCATCCTACTACGAACCGTGGCAAAAATCGTTGGATGAATCAATGCACGGCCGAGGACAACTCCCGCAAATTTCCGGCACGAACCTGTTGTGGGCATGACCAGACCAGAAAAAACATGTTTTCGCGAACAGGACCAGGGTTTGAAATGTGTCGTGGGATACGATCAGCGACATGGATATCCCCATTCCTGGAACGACCGCTGCCAGTCTTCAGCAATGCGTTGACGCAGCGCTTCAGGAAGATCAGGGAATGAGTTTTTGCGATAGTCAGCGATCGAACTCACGTACGACTGCACTTTAGAATGGACCTTGCTGAAATCCGGCAGTTGCAGCGCTTCGTAGATCCGCTGAATCTGACCGACCGGGTCCTGTTCCAGTTGTTCAAATCCCACCTCACAGAACTGTCCCGCCGGAATCAAGCTGCGTTCTTCAAAGTAAACGTCGTACATTTTACGGTATGTTCGAAGAATCCCGTCATCCACATCCGCCGCTGCCGGCGCGCGTTGAAGCCGATGAAATTCAGCGACCGCCTTCAGCGTCTTGCGAGTGGAATGAAACACGTCATACGGATTACGGTGGATATGTACAAACCTGGCGTCTGGAAACATCTCAAGCAAAAGTCGAATGCGGGCGGTATGGGGTGGCGACTTCAGAATCAACGGTCGTCTGGAGAGCAAGGACATCTTCTTCAGGAATAACAGGAATGCCTTTTTCCATTCAGTAACTTCGCCTTCTGAAACGTCCTGCATCGTGAGATATCTGTCGTAGTGGTCTCGCTGCCGAGGAAAGACCCAGCCCATGCACGATGATTTGAAGCTGGTCACACACATCGCGAACTCATCTTCCTGTGGCGAGGCCATTCGCCACTCAACGTTGTCCATCGGCCGTCGTCGGGGCAGGAAAAAATCAATCGCCCTGGAATGCAGCTTCTCCGCGGTAAGAAACGAATTCGGATACAGGCACTGATAGTTGTTCGGGAAAGCAAATCGCTCGTCGATCGTCAGTAGATTGTGCAGATGCGTCGTCCCATGCCTCCAGTGTCCCAGCACAAACACAGGCGGCGGCACACTCACTTCGCGGAGCCGTCTGCCAAATCGGATCTCATCCGCCCAATACAACAGGCTGGTCGGAACGCTCATGAGTGAGATTGTGAGGGCTCGCGGCCAGCACGATGGCGACACGGCAAAGCGGTTTTCGATGAGCAATTGCACCCATTTCCCCGACGTGATCCCGCCAAGCAGTCCAGGGCCAAAGGATCGGAGCAACGTTTCACGCCAGGCCATTTTGTGCATCCGAATCGGGTGATTTGTTGTTTGCTGATTTCCGTGTGATGTCTGCCTGGGAGTCTGTCCTGATACTCCAGGATTGTCAGCCGCAAGGCTAGCGGTCTGTTGAATTAATATCAACCCGAAGCGCCAGCGAGGCAGAAATGGCTAAATTCCTCGCGGGCGCTTCGGGTTGGTATGACCATGAGCCCAAGAAATCACTAAATCAATACCCCGCTAGCTGCGGGTAATTCGCCTGAAAAAACCGGCGGCTAGCGCCTTGCCGCTCACAAGAACAGAGGTATTGGGACAGACTCCTGGGATGACCTTTACTGAATCAGTTTCTGAATCGTCGCGAAGTCATTCTTCAGTGATCGATACAGTTGCTGGTAGACCGGATACGCGGCGTTATAGGTCTTTGTCGCGGCAGCTTTGTTCGGTGTTCTTGTTACCACAGAAATCGTGGCCTGGCAGGCTTCGACGACATTTTTGTAGGCACCGGTGCCGGATGCTGCGAGCAGTGCAACTCCGTAGGCTGGTCCTTCAGACGCATTGATCGTGACAACCTGCTGACCATAAATGTCGGCCTGCAACTGTCGCCAGAACGGACTGCGCGCACCGCCTCCGGACAGGCGAATCTCTTTCACCGGGATACTCATTGACTTGATGATCTCCAGCGTATCTCGCATCGCATACGTTGCGCCTTCCATCACGGAACGTGCCATATGGTTCCTGCCATGACGCAGACTCAAACCAATCCACGACGCACGTGCGTTCGGGTCGGCGTGAGGCGTGCGTTCGCCCGTCAGATATGGCAGGAAGAATAGCCCCTCGCTGCCAGCCGGTGCCGATGCGGCTTCCGCCGTGATCAATTCATACGGATCGATTTTCTGCTTTTTGGCTGCGGCAATTTCCGCCTGACACAATTGATTACGAAACCACTGCAGACTGCCGCCTGCTGACAACACGCATCCCATGACGTGCCACTTGCCGCGTACGGCGTGGCAGAATGTGTGGAGTCGGCCTTCCGGATCGACCTGCACGTCGTCGCTGTGCGCAAATACAACTCCGCTGGTTCCCATGGTGGCAGAAACCACGCCGCGACCGACAATCCCGTTTCCGATCGCGCTGGCTGCCTGATCACCTCCGCCGCCGACGACCGGTGTACCTGGCTTGAGTCCCATTTCCTTTGCGGCGATGTCGGAAATTACTCCTGTGATGTCTTCTGATTCGTAAACTTGTGGAAACAGCTTCGCATCCAGATCCAGCTTCTGCAGCAGCGTCTTTGACCACCGACGATTCACGACGTCCAGCAACAATGTCCCGGAGGCGTCACTGACCTCCGTCGCAAAGTCGCCCGTCAGCCGATAGCGTACATAATCTTTTGGCAACAAAACCTGTACCGTCTTGTCGAAGTTCTTCCGTTCCTGATTCCGCAGCCACAAAATTTTCGGCGCAGTGAAACCCGTGAGAGCCGGATTGGCCACCATCTGAATCAGCTTACTGCGCCCTCCCGCGCGTGTTTCAATTTCGGCACATTCCGCAGCCGTACGTTGATCATTCCACAGTAACGCGGGGCGGATTACACCGCCGGTCTTATCCAGAAAAACGCTTCCGTGCATCTGGCCGCTGAGGCCGATGCCACCGACATCGGCTGGCTTCAGTTTCGCGGCTTTCATCACGCGTTTGACGGAATTCACCGACGCTGTCCACCAATCAACCGGCGCCTGCTCGGACCAGCCAGGTTTTGGACTGTGCAGCGGGTATTCTGCAGTTGCTGACGCCAGGATTTCGCCATCCTCACGCATCGCAAGCGTCTTCGTGCCACTGGTTCCGATATCGATGCCAAGGAAGACGGGCATTTTATGATGCTCCGGGAGTTCTGGGGAAAGGCGTTATTCTCTGGAGTTCTATACCCACTAATGCATGAGGCAAGTGCCGCAATCCTAACGAATTTCATGGATTTCGCGACTGAATGCCAGATGTTTCTGTACACGATTCTCGAACGCCTGCATAGCACCCTATTTAGTGCAAATTACCGGGATTCAAATCACAAACTGAGTGCTTGAGTTCCATAGCCACTGCGGATAGAGTTCCTGCAGACCCGTTGATGTCTCAAAGCGTCTCTCTCAATCAACGATCAAAACTTCAGTCAGGTATCGTACTCAGCAAAATGCAGTACGTTATTCATGGATTTGTTTCAACATGGAATGTTGAAGCAGTTGACTGAACTCATTTGCTACGACTCGATCTTGTGTTTCATGGAGGAACCACGATGAACAGCTTTCGCCTGCGTTTGTTTTCGCCAAACGAAGATACTCTTGGCAATGTCGAACCGTCCGGCAGGGATGTGCCGCAGAACCGGATTCCTGACAACGCATTTGAAGACATCATTCCGATCGATCGCGTTCGCCGATCGATTGTGATCAGCGGTCGGTTTATGGAACCCGCGGTCCGGGCCAGGATCCTGCAGCAGAACAACTGTTGTCCCAGTTGCACGCTCCACGATATCGAACCCCTCGAGCTGGCAGATGCGCTCATCAGCCCCAAAAGTCGCCTTCCGGTTCCCGGCACTGCAACAATTGTGGGTTTTCATTGCAACGACTGTGGAACCGAATGGCCGGTGTATGAACTGTCGCGTCGCAAAGTCTGATTACGTAGTGTGCCCGACAGCGACTACATTTGACATCCGCTGAATCGCGCTTCGGCTCTGTTCGTATGGCTGTGTCGTGAGAATCACGCACCAACGGGAAGTCACGGGGTCGATCCACATCATCGTACCGGTTGCTCCCCAATGCCCGATTGCGTCGGCAGCCAGGAAGTCGCTGAATGTGGCGGCGTGATCCAGCCAGTTTTGGCGCCATCCAAATCCCCATGCGCGCTGGACACGGTCAGCTTCAAACAGTCCGGCAATGTGCTGAGTCTGATTGGACAGGCTGGCGCGCACGACGGCTCTGTTCCAGATGTTGCTTATCGCCAGGCCGGGCGATTCAGATTCACCATCGTTGAGCAGACACGTTGCCAGTCTCCCCAGATCTTCGGCGGTTGAGATCATGCCTCCCCACGCCGCCCCCAGAGTTCGCCAGTAGCGACTATTCCAGCTCCAGGCAGAATCTGCCGACTGCCAGAGCGGTAAGTCACACGGAAGCACAGTCGGCATGAGTTCATCAGCGGTTTCAGATGACAGACCAAGCCATGTGCTGTGCAGTCCGGCGGGCTGCAACACATTGCGACGCAGATGGTCGGCACACGTTGATTGAGTGATGGATTCAATGATCGCGGCAAGTACAGCGAATCCCATGCTGGAATATCGGCAATCCGTGCCTGCCGCAAAATCCGGCATTATTTTGGCTGTGGCGTTTACAAAATCCTGAGTCGTCGCAAAGGCCGCTCGCAGTTCGGTGTTTTGTGGCAGCATATCGGGCAGGCCGGACGTATGAGTCAGCAGATGTCGGATCGTGATCTGCCGCAGAGGTCCGCGATGAAATTCCGGAAGATGATCACGCACCGCATCGTTGAGTGAAAGATGACCATCTGCAGCCAGTTGCACGGCAGTCATTGCCACGATTGGTTTTGTGATTGAAGCGATCAGATACCGTCTGTCCGGAAATTCAGCAGCGAGCAGGGGTGCATGGCTGGCGGATGTCACTCCTGAACCTTGTGCCGTGTACTGCATTCGCAGTTTCAACCCGCCCGCATCACCCGCTGCGACGTCCACGTATTTCAAGCTGGATTTCGCCGCAATGACGGAAAGTGCATGTATTTTCGCGGTCAAGCCGGATGGTGAAGTCATGTGGACATGGGACTTTGTGAAGGAAGTTGTCGGCTTCAGCGGTGATCGTTAGAGTTTCCACTCCGCTCGATCCGTCGTTTGACCGGTTTGCCTGATGTCCGTTATTCACTGCCCCGAAATGCATACAACGCCACTTCCGTTCGGATCAGCATCAGGCCATCAGCAATGACGGGTGTCGCCAGGATGCGTTCTTTGAAATCGAACGAGCCGAGAATATTCCAGTCGCGACCGGCTTTCAGAATCGTGACAACGCCACCCTCGCTGATCAGATACACCTTGCCGTCACCGGCCACGATGGATGCATAATAGTTGCCTCCGCCGATCGCGCGAGCCTGTTTAAGGATTTCTCCGGTGGACGCATCAAGGCTGGTGATAATGCCGCCGTCTTTCAGCATATACAGCACGCCGTCATAAACCACGGAACTGGGGACAGTCGGAAGACTGCGTCGATACGTCCAACTGACGTTTTCCGCAGGCAGTGGCCCGCGCGTGCCAGGGCGGATCGCGGCGGCGATGTTCTGAGCACGTTCAAACACAAGGGCATGCTGTTCCCATTCCCGCTGATCGAGTCGCTGATTCTGACTGAGATCAATGCGGAAAAACCGTTCAAGAATCGGATTGCCCGCCGGAAGCTCGTCCTTTCCGATTTCGCCGTCGCTGTTCCTGTCGAATGTCGTCAGTGCCATGGGAAACGGTTCCATGCGGATGCGGTCGTCTGAGTCACCACCGGGAGTCCACGTGGCAAAATAGATTTCGCCGCTCACAACCATCGGCGTGCTGTCGACAATTCGAGACAATCCATCGAACCACCAGAGTTTCTGCCCGTCGGCTGGATCATAGGCTGCCAATTGCCGTGACCCTGCCACAAGAATTTCCGTCCGCCCGTGATTGTCGAACACGACCGGTGTGGCATAGCTTCGAGTCGCCTCGTCACGAGGCGTTTTCCAGACAACTTCTCCCGTCTTCTGATCCAGTGCGATCAGAAAGCTGTCGATGTCATGGTCTTCGTTCAGAATGACTTTGTCTCCGATCAGCACAGGCGAACTGGACGCGCCGAATTCGTCCTGAAAGGGTCCCAGCGGCCTTTCCCACAGCAGTTGTCCGTTCCGATCATAGCACAACATTCCGTAGCTGCCGAAGAACGAAAACACCCGCGAACCATTGCAGGCCGGTGTCGATGAAGCCGGGCTCCCCACGGCATGAAAGGCTTCCAGTGTCTGCGTGGGTGCCACTTGTTTCCAGCGAACCTGCCCCGTCGTGCGATCAAGTGCGACGGTCGCCAGTTCTTTGGACGCCGCCACATACGTCGTGACGAAGACAGAATCGCCACTGAGGCATGGCGTCGAAATCCCTGGCGGCAATTCGACTCGCCACAATCGCTCCTCCCCCTCACCGAACTCGGACGGCAGCGGCATTCCTTCCGGAGCAACCCCATGATCCCGACGAAACCACGCGATGTCATCGCCCGCATGCAGAACCGCCGCCTGCGCGATCGCCGCAACGATTGTGACGAGCCACACACACGGACTTAAACGAAGCTCTGGCTGATACATGATGACAGACCCTGAGGAATGCAGAGACCCTTGACCCGATGTGCCCGCCGCTCCGTGGCGGGAATTCTCACTACGGAGTTTCAAGGCACAATGATGCGAGCACCATGCGCCGACGTGCCGAAGTAAGACCCGAAAACTGACAACACCGGTTATAGATTGTATTCCAGAGGCATTCGATCCGGCAATCGGGAGGCGGTCCCTGCGTTGCGCTTCAGCACATCTTTCAAAAAGATCGGAATCCGGCAGTCTGCATCGTGACTTTGGGACGTTGATATGTGCAACATACACAACTGCTGTTCATGATTGCGTATCGTACCCCGCCAGCCCGCCGGAGATAAAATGAAGTCCCTGCTTCCTGTTCTCGCCATGTTCATCGTTGTCGGCAGTGCTGGCAATGCTGTTGCCCAGAACTACACCGACCTGCTGCAGGACCGAACACTTCACCACTGGATGCTGCCCAGTGGCGGGACGGTGGAAAAGGGGTGGATCTTTGATCCCGACGGAGCGTTGCATCTGGTGGGCAAGGGCGACAACATTCTTACGCAGTGTGAATATCAGAACTTCGATCTCTGGTTCGACTTTCGGATTTCGGAAAAAGGCAACAGCGGGATCAAATATCGCGTGCAGAAATACGGATCGTCGTGGCTGGGACCGGAGTATCAGATTCAGGACGATGCGGCGTTTCCGACACAGTCAGCGAAGCATCAAACTGCGTCACTCTATGATCTCGTCGATCGTTCCCACAAGGCCTTTGAACGACGCTATCTGCCTTTAAGTGAATGGAGCGTCGGACGCATCATTGTGCAGAACAATCGTATCCGCCACTGGATGAACGGAAATCTGATTATCGATGAACACACCGAGTCACAGCATTTCAGCGACGCGGTAAATGCCAGCAAGTTCAAGAGTACGGCGGGCTTTGGTACGAACTGCTCCGGCAGAATCATGCTCACCGACCATGGCAGCGAGGTCTGGTATCGCAACGTCTATATCCGGAATCTCAACGGTTGTGCAATGGTCCCATAATCATCAGCATCGCAAAAAGAAGGGCTGATCTTTCTTCGAAAGATCAGCCCATTGCCTGAATGCACCGCGCGGGATTCTGTTGTTGTTCTCGTCCGTCAACTTCGTCCTCACGAGGGTTCGGTCTCGTTGACGGGCAAATCGCAAAGTAGCCGTCACGCTCCGCCGTGACGAGCCTCGAGCTGGGCAACATGAATGCATCGCCCGCGCTGATTGTCCTTCAGCCCCATGCAACGCGGATGAACGTGGAACTCTGTCTCGGTTAATGAATGTCGATTGACAAATGCTCATCACGGCGGAGCGTGATGGCTACGTCAGGTTGCGGGCGAAGCCCGCAATGTGTTATTCGGACTTCAGGGTAAACTGTTCCATCAATACGCCGTTTTCGTCACCGACCCAGTAGCCGCCCGTTGGGGCCATATACTTTTCGATGACTTCAAACGATGGCAGTTTGCTGAAATCAATCTTTGAGAACATGTCTTCCATGCCGGGGAAATTCTCGGCCGCCTTGCCGTCACGCAGCATGTCATACAGACGGCGATACTGTTCTGCGGGACGCGAAAACGTCACAGCCAGTGCGCCTTCCGGGAAGTGTTCTGCGACTGCCTTGAAGTCGTCTGAATCAGCCAGTGGACGCACGTCGTTGTCGTTCCTCAGAGCCTGCTCCAACTGATTTCCACCGACCGCGACCAGCAGCTGGCTGTTGGCCACTGTGAAGGAAATTTTCTGGCCATCCCCGGGGGGGGTAATTTCGTAAACAGTGACACCATTCACTTCACGTGTCTCGCCGGGGAGATTCAGCTCTGATGTCAGCTTATTGAGCAGATCCGCAAATGTCTGGTTGTCCTTGACACCGATGGCAAACAGCATGTCATCTGAAGCCGCATTCGACGTCCGGTCGCCAGGCGACATCACGACCTGCATGTTTCCATCGAGTTGATCAATCACGTCCTTCTTGATATGAACCTGAGGTTCCCGTTCAGAAAGTGAATCGATCTCGCTTTCGAATGCACCGGCACCCGAGAACATATCAAACAGTGTTTCGACAGCCGTATAGGCTTCGCCAGCTTTCCACTTTGTCGCCATCCACACACTGGCGTCTTCTTTGACCCATGATGGCGGGACAGCGTCAACTGTGTCCAGCTGAAACACCTGCATGGCTGCCTGAGGCGGCTGCTCGCAATACAGAAACGAGCGGGACAGACCTTCAAATTCATCGCCGCCCATTTCGCCGGACGAACCGATGCCCTTGAGTTGGTTGATACCCAATGTCGGCAAGAAGCCGATCGCCATTCCTGCCGCAGCACCATTTGGTCCGAGTGAACCGGTCTGAACCAATGCCGTAAACATTCCCACCGGATCAACGAAGGTCGTCATCTGGCCGGCACCGGGAGTTGATTCACACTTCTCCATGATGTAAGCATAGACGTTGTTACTCTTCAGAGTTTTTTCGGAACTGCCATCCCAGTTGTCGAGCGTCAGCTTCAACAACGCGCTGCTGTTTGAAACAACAAGGCGTTCGTCTTTCAGAAACCAGCCAAATTCTTTAGCCAGCGGAGTCTGCTTTGCGACGTCGCTGGTGATCGTGTACATCGTCAATTCCGTACCATCGTGTTCCACGTTGGCAGCTTCAAGTTCATCGACGTTGTTCAGTGCGGCGCTGGCTTTTTCCAGCAGGCCTTTGACTTCAGATTCATGCGAACCGTAGTCCATGAACATAATAACACCCATTTTGTTCGACGAGGCTTTCGAAACTGCAATTGTGACTTCACCGGTCGGAATCGCCATCAACTCGTCAACAGTCAGACCCAATGCGTCGTTTACATGCGACAGGCTGTCCTGCATGTCACTACTGAACGCATTAGACACTTCAGCTTTGAATTCTTCGAGAGCGGGATCAGCAAACAACCGACCGCTGGCCGACGTCTCGAACGATTCTTTGAATTTTTCCACGCTGGGCATGGACAGATAGAAATACGTGTCCCTTGGAAGAATCTGACTACTCAACACCTTGGTGTCAGTCGTTTGTGCTGCAGCAACACCACAGAGGCCACCCAGCATCACAGCAGACGCGAGCAGCGTTTTTTTTAATCGGGCCAGAACCATCGAAAAGTCTTTCACTGTTGAGAGAAACCGCTGAAACAGAAAACAAGGAGCTATCAATCGCCCTCAGGATTCTCATCCACATGACAGCAACTGGTCAAGCTCATAATGCATGTTGAAAAAGGTGTCTGGAACTTTGGTGGCATTAGAAACCACCCAAGAATCCAATGCCGGAGAGTTCCAGACACCTTTTTCAACTCCGAACCGAGTCAATTCGTCGCCTTTGGGCGATTCCTGGCGAAATTGTCCTTGAAATGCTCAGAAATCCCAGAGATTCGACCGAAGTCGGATATTTCTCACACGGAAAGGCTGTTTGACGCTGCATTCAAACATCGATATCCTTCCCCGCTTCAAATTCCCGGGACCCGTGGGGGTCTCGCCGGATTCTGTCACCTCCGGATTTTTGGTGACGTGCTGCGTGTCGAATCGCGACTTCGTACTTCGATATGCACACAATTGTTCTGTGCGGGTCCCCAACCGGGTTACTCGCTGCGGCATGCCGCCGCAGATCACAGGAGATCGGCAATGGCTGAGATTGTGGTAAAAGAGATTCTGGAAGCGGGTGTTCACTACGGACACCGTTCCAGTCGCTGGAACCCGAAAATGCGACCGTATATTTACGGTCGTCGTAATCAGATTCACATCATCGACATCAAGGAAACCATCCGCGGTCTGATCCGCGCGAAAAAATATCTGCTCAAAGTGGCCGCTCAGGGTGGTCTGATCCTGTTCGTGGGAACCAAGCGTCAAGCTGGTGCTGCGATCGAAGAACTGGCTCAGGACTGCAAAATGCCGTACTGTACCGAGCGATGGTTGGGTGGTACGCTGACGAATTTTCGTACGATTCGTACGCGACTCAAACGATTGGAAGAACTTGAATCGTTGCGTGAAAACGGTGAAATCAAGAACTACTCCAAGAAGATGCAATCGACGCTGAATCGTGAGTACAACAAGATCTACCGCAACCTGAACGGCATGCGCGAAATGAGTCGCCTGCCCGAATGCTTGGTCATCGTCGATCCGACGAAGGAAAAGAACGCCGTTCACGAAGCTCGCCTCCTGGGCGTGAAAATCGTGGCACTGATTGATACCGATTCCGATCCGGACATGGTCGATCTGCCGATTCCAGGCAACGATGACAGTCTGCGCTCGATTCGGCTGGTCATCCAGCACCTTTCTGACGCGATCAAACAGGGACGCAGTATGCGTCCGGACGATCCGAAGAAGAAATCAGACGAAGCCCCGGCATCGAATGAGCCTAAGGCTGTGCCGTCAATTCGGTAATGGCAATCGGCGAACTCATCGGCCAGACACACGTCCCTTCTTCCCCGAGGGGACTGTCGTCGTCATCGTTTAACGGCGAGCCGCAGGCGTCGGTGCCAGGATTTCGCCTACGCCTGCGGCTCGCCGTTAAACGACTTTTGGCCACCTCTGAATTCTCACGAATTCGGCTACAAACCATCCGAATTCTCACGAGTTCGGCTACCAACCAGTGTCAATGTCGCTGAGCTGCGACTTGAAACCTGACACGCGATTCATGACCAAGGAGATTCTGATGGCGGAAATTACAGCCGCTGCCGTTAAGGCACTTCGTGAAAAAACTGACCTTCCCATGATGGAGTGCAAAAAAGCCTTGACTGAAGCAGGTGGCGACGAAGCCAAAGCCATGCAGATCCTGCGTGAAATGTTCAAAAAGGTTCAGGAAAAACGCGCTGACAATGTCACTGCCGAAGGCCGCATCTTTATCGCTGCGAAGCCCGACGGTTCCGAAGCCGCGATGGTCGAAATTCAGTGCGAATCGTCGCCGGTCGCCACTGGTGAAGTCATGCAGAAATTCGGCCAGGCAATGGCCGATCAGCTGCTTGCCGGTCCCGGTGCTGCCGATGCTGCTGCGTTAATGGCGCAGAAAGGCGCTGGTGCCAGCCAGACGTTTCAGGAACAGTACGAAGAGATCGTCAACAAGATTCGTGAAAAGATTGTCGTCAACCGTATCGTTCGGGTAAACGGACCGGTCGGAGGTTACGTGCATCACGACTTCAAAACCGGCGTCCTGTTCGTGGCTTCTGTGCCTCCGAAATCCAACGATATCCTTAAAGACGTGGCCATGCACATCGCCGGAATGAGTCCTGCCGTGACCAAACCTGAAGATCTGGAACCGTCGATTGTGAAAGCCGAACGTGACCGTCTGATGGCCGAAGCGCGGGCTTCAAAGAAGCCTGAAAACATTATCGAGAAGATGGTCGATGGCCGCATGAAAGTCTTCTACGCTGACCAGGGCGTGCTGCAGATGCAGCCGTTCGCAAAAGATGACAGCAAGACCGTCAGCCAGGCACTTGCCGAAGGCGGCACCGAAGCCGTGCAGTTCTACCGATGGAAAGTCGGTGCTGGTTAATCAATTTCGATGTCGCACTTTTTCTGTACGACTCGCTGCCAACACGAAGCCCGTCATCTGCAGCAGATGTCGGGCTTCTCTGACTTCCGAATTCCTGCAATACATCGAGGTGATCATTCATGTCCGTTTCCAGTCTGCGTCCTGCCTACAAGCGCGTCCTCCTGAAAATCAGTGGCGAAAGTTTTTGTCGTGAGGGCGAATCCGGGATCAGTATGGCTGAACTTTCATCCGTGGCCGAACAGATCCGTGATGTGACGATGAGCGGCATACAACTGGCAATTGTGTGCGGAGGCGGCAACATACTGCGGGGCAAGCAGTTCGCGGACATCAGCGAGCAGATCGTCCCCTCAACCGCACATTACATGGGGATGCTGGCCACTGTGATCAACGGACTGGCATTGCAGGATGCTCTTGAGAGCGTGGGCGTTGCGACTCGCGTGCAGAGCGCGATTCGTATGGAAGGTGTGGCGGAACCATTTATCCGACGACGCTGCCTGCGCCATCTGGAAAAAGGGCGCGTCGTGATTCTGGCGGCCGGCACCGGAAGCCCGTTCGTCACGACTGATACCGCTGCTGCGTTACGCGCTCGTGAGATTGATGCTGACGTGGTTCTCAAGGGGACCAAGGTCGATGGAGTTTACTCCGAAGACCCGATGAAGAATCCTCACGCGATCCGCTACACGGACATCTCGTTCCGCGAAGTGCTCGACCAGAATCTTCAGGTCATGGACGCGCAGGCTATGCATCACTGCATGGAACACAACATCGACATTATTGTGTTTAACTACAAGAAGGTCGGCAACATCGCCCGAGCCGTCGCGGGAGAACGCATCGGCACCCGAGTTTCCACCGAAGGCCGCGCGTCATAAATCGGCCGGGTTCGGATATGAATTGCTGTTTCGGAACGGGGCGGAAAACGATTGGAGCTGATGAACACATGTCTGTTCCGCGCACGCTTTTGTGAGATGGTGGCCGTGCCGTCGAATTACTTTGCCGGCTCAGGCGAGAATCTCATCTTGTGCTCATCGATCGTTTCCGAATTGTTGTGACAGGAATGCCGCTTCAGCTTCTCGACAAAACATGGTCCCTGTTAAGATAATGGGACGAGGCTGGGGCCGTAGAAGTAGCCGCCTGCGACACCGGCGTGGCGCGCTGTGAGCGAAACCGGGTGAACGGATGATGCGGTTTTCTGGTTCCTTTAACGAGAGCAACTTGCGACGATGATCCCGACGAAGATTATTTACACGAAAACCGATGAGGCGCCTGCGTTGGCGACGCGATCCCTCCTGCCGATCATTCGCAGGTTTACCCAGGCAGCGGGGATCGAAATTGAGCTGGCAGATATTTCTCTGGCCGGACGAATCCTTGCCTCGTTTCCTGACGTTCTGGAGGAAGAGCAACGACGACCGGATGACCTTGCGAAGCTCGGTCAATTGGTGAAGTCCGCCGATGCCAACATCATCAAACTTCCCAACGTCAGCGCTTCGATCCCCCAATTGAACGCCGCAATCAAGGAACTACAATCGCACGGGTATGCGATTCCTGATCTTCCCGACGCACCTGCGAGTCAAGCGGAACAGTCCATTCGCGATCGTTACGCCAGGATACTTGGCAGTGCCGTGAACCCGGTGCTCCGCGAGGGCAATTCGGATCGCCGCGTCGCAGGTCCGGTGAAAAAGTACGCCCAGGCCCATCCGCACTCGATGGGCAGTTGGAGTGCCGACAGCAGGACCCACGTCGCCCATATGCAGCATGGTGACTTTTACGGCAGCGAAAAATCACATGTCATGTCCATGCCGGGCAAAGTTCGGATTGAATTTACCGCGCAGGGGGCTGACACGGTTGTGATGAAGCAGGTGGACCTCCTCAGCGGCGAAATCATCGATGCGTCCGTGATGAACTGCCATGCGTTACGAGACTTCTACGCCCGCGAGATAGCGGACGCCAGGCAGCAGGACCTGCTGCTGTCTCTGCATCTGAAATCGACGATGATGAAGATCTCCGATCCGGTGATTTTCGGGCACGCGGTCAGCGTGTATTTCGAACATCTGTTTCAAAAATGGCGTCAGGAACTTGAAAGCGTTGGTGTCAATCCGGCCAATGGTCTGGTCGATCTGCTCGCACGGATTGAATCTCTGCCAGGCGAACAGCAGACCGCGATCCGTGGCGACCTCGAAACGGCGTATCGAACCGGACCAGGGTTGGCGATGGTGGATTCCGACAATGGTATCACGAATCTGCACGTGCCAAGCGATATCATTGTCGATGCTTCAATGGCCGCTATGATTCGTTCTTCGGGCAGAATGTGGGGACGCGACGGCAAGCTCCACGACACCAAGGCACTCATCCCGGATCGCTGTTACGCCGGGGTCTACCAGGAGACGATTCAGTTCTGCAAAGAACACGGCGCATTCGACCCGGCGACGATGGGAAGTGTGTCCAATGTCGGCCTGATGGCTCAGAAGGCCGAAGAGTACGGTTCGCATGACAAGACATTCGTCATGGGGCAGCCCGGTGCGGTCCGAGTCGTTGATGAATCCGGCAGCGTGCTGATCGAGCACCAGGTGCAAACCGGTGATATCTGGCGGATGTGCCAGGCAAAGGGCGAACCGATCCGCAATTGGGTTGCCCTGGCCGTTTCCCGCGTCGCAGCGACCGGCACACCTGCGATCTTCTGGCTCGATGATCAACGACCGCACGATCGATGTGTGATCGAAAAAGTCGTCGAGCTCCTGAAGACGCATGACACCGAAGGACTTGATATCCAGATCATGTCGCCTGCAGTGGCCACTCGCGTGACCTGCACGCGCGCAAAAGACGGATTGGACACAATCTCCGTGACCGGCAACGTGCTTCGCGACTACCTGACGGATTTGTTCCCGATTCTGGAACTCGGTACCAGCGCCAAAATGTTGTCGATCGTTCCATTGTTGGCCGGGGGGAGTATGTTTGAAACTGGTGCTGGTGGTTCAGCCCCGAAGCACGTGCAACAATTCCTCGAAGAAGGATTTCTGCGCTGGGATTCACTCGGTGAGTTTCTTGCGATCGCGGTTTCACTGGAGGAGTTGAGTGTCAAAACAGGCAACAAGGCCGCAGCTCTGCTTGCGAAGACTCTCGACCAGGCGACCTCAAAACTGCTTAGCCATGGAAAGTCGCCGTCTCGAGACGTTGGCCAACTGGACAACCGTGGCAGCCATTTCTACCTGGCTCTTTACTGGGCGGAGGCTCTTGCCGAACAGATCGAAAACGGAGCTTTGCAGGAGCAGTTTCGACCCATCGCCGAGCAACTGAAATCCAATGAAGCAACGATTGTCAGTGAACTCAGCGCGGCACAAGGCACGCCTGTCCAACTGGGTGGTTACTATGATCCCGACGAAAGTCTGGCCAACCAGGCAATGCGGCCAAGCGTTACGATGAACGAAATTCTGGCGTGAACCGCCTGACGGATCACACGCACCATTCAGTCCAACTGTTTATGCATCCTTTTTCGGAGCCTTCTTACCGGCTTTCTTCGGTGTTTTTCTGGCAACGCTCTTTGTCGCTGTCTTTTTCGCTGCACCTTTTCTGGCTGTCGCCTTTCGACCACCGGCTTTCTTGCCGCCGCCCTTGGCCACTTTATCTGCCAGCCACAATACAGCCTCTTCCATCGTCACCGTTGAAATGTCAGTATCTTTCGGAACCGTCGCGTTGGTCGATCCGTGCTTGACGTAGGGGCCGAATTTACCTTCGAAAATCGATACGGGCGCTGCATCGTCCGGATGATTGCCGAGTTCTTTCAAGGGGGTCGGCGCCGCTCGTTTTTTTGTATTTCGCAGCAATTCAACCGCGGCATCCATCGTGATATTCAGGACGTTGTACGTTTCACCACCGAATTCATACGTATGTGTTTTCTTCTCGAAGCTGCCGAACACCTTGTCGTGCGTCACATACGGCCCGAAACGCCCGACGCCTGCATTCACCACTTTCTCGGTGAGCGGATGTTTTCCGATTCTCCGTGGCAATGACAGCAGTTCAATGGCTGTTGGCAGGTCGATGTTCGAAGGATCGAAGCAATTCGGGATGCTGCAGCGCTTGGGCTTCGTGCCATCGTCCTTCATCTCACCCAGTTGCAGATACGGCCCGAAGGGTCCGCGCATCTGGTAGATCGCGAGTCCTTCTTCCGGATGAATTCCGAGCGACTGTGGTCCCTTTTGCTTCTCTTCGATGAGTCGATCGGCGACTTCATTCGTGATCTCGCCCGGAGCAATGTTATCGGGAATGGACGCAGTCAGCTTTTCTTCGCCGTTCATCTTTTCGAAGTACGGTCCGTACCGACCGACGCGAACCGACGCATCCAGACCGTCGATCGACAGAGTACACGCTTCGCGCGGATCGATATTTCCTTCTTTATGTTTAACCTGTTCGTCGAGTCCTTCACTGCCAGTATAAAACTGGCGAAGGTAGGGCAGACGATCAGCCGTGCCGGCCGCAATGTCGTCGAGAGTCTGTTCCATGCCTGCCGTGAATCCCAGATTCACAAGGTTCGGGAAATGATTTTCGAGCAGTTTCGTCACTGCCATCGCGGTAAACGTCGGCACAAGCTGATTACCATTCTTGCGGACATAGCCGCGATCCTGAATTGTGCTCAGAATGCTGGCGTATGTACTGGGACGACCAATGCCCTCCGCTTCCAGCGTCCGCACAAGCGTCGCTTCGGTAAACCGAGCCGGGGGCTTGGTTTCATGTGGGATCGCGTCCACGTTCTGACACTTCAGCACGTCTTTTTCTGACAGCGGCGGCAATGAGGAATCCTGATCCTCAATCGCTGCTTCCGGATCATCGGAGCCTTCGACGTAGGCGCGGAAGAAACCCGCGAACTCGACCGTGCGTCCGGATGCACGGAACTCCGCATTGTTAACTTTGATTGTCACTGTGTCGAATCGCAGAATGGCGTCGGCCATCTGCGTGGCCATCGTACGTTTCCAGATCATCTGGTAAAGCTTGTATTCCGCTCCTGACAGACCCAGCTCGTCTGCCGTTTTCATTTCTGTCCCGGCTGGCCGAATGGCTTCATGTGCCTCCTGAGCGCCTTTGGACTTTGTGGTAAACTGACGAGGTGCGGGGCTGAGGTAATCCTTGCCGTACAATTCATCAACCCGTCCGCGGGCCGCCGTGATTGCTTCGCCGCTGAGACTGACACTGTCCGTTCTCATGTACGTGATGTGACCATCTTCGTACAGCCGTTGAGCAGTCTGCATGGTCTGCCGAGCCGTCATGCTCAACTTGCGATTGGATTCCTGTTGCAACGTACTGGTGGTGAATGGCGGATACGGTTTGCGAGTCTGCTGCTTCTGTTCGATGCTGGTGATTGTCCACGGTTGAGTGCGGACTTGTTCCAGCAGTTCCTTGGCACGTTTTTCCTCCAGCAGCAGGACATCGGACCCGTCTTTCAGGCGTCCGGTGTTTTCATCAAAGTCACGCCCGGCTGCGATGCGTCGTCCGCCGACAGTCTGCAGCACCGCTTCGAATGGTTCGCCAACTTTTCCCCGAAGCGCGGCTTTCAAGTCCCAGAATGTGCCGCTGCGGAACTTCATTCGCTCAATTTCCCGAGCAACCAACAGGCGTACAGCCACGCTCTGCACGCGCCCAGCAGAAAGCCCGCGGGCGATTTTTTTCCAGAGCAGCGGGCTGAGCGTATACCCATAGAGTCGATCGACGACGCGGCGGGTTTCCTGAGCCTGAACGAGATTTTCATCCAGCATGCGGGTGTTGCGAATGGCTTCCAGAATGGCGGGTTTGGTGATTTCTGAAAACACCATGCGGCTGACGGGCACGTTGGGTTTCAGAACCTGCACAAGGTGCCATCCAATACTCTCCCCTTCGCGGTCTTCGTCCGTCGCCAGGATGAGTTCGCTGACTTTTTTGAGGCAATCCTTGAGCTCGGTGACGAGTTTTTTCTTCTCTGCGGGAACGACATAAAGCGGATCAAAGTCATTTTCTACGTTCACGCCCAGCGTAGACCACGGTTCTTTCTTGACCGCGGGGGGGATTTCGGCGGCGCTGGACGGCAAGTCCCGGATGTGCCCCATACTGGCGCGAACAATGTACTCGTCGCCCAGAAATCCTGCGATTTTTTTCGCTTTGGCAGGTGACTCGACGATCACCAGTGCCTTTTTGAGAGATGCCATGAAGAGTTGACTCAGAATGCGTAAACGACTGAAAAATACAGGAAATCAGAGATCGGTAAAGGTCGCCAGTCAACGACATTTCCGCCTGAATTTGATAGGTCTTGCCGCAGCAGGGTACTGGCTGCGGGAACAACACGAAAGGTGGATAGTGACCGAGGCACCAGAGAGGAACTGAACACTGAAATGTGGCAAACCACGACAATGCTCTCACCGTGACCGATAGGCAAGAGACCTGAAATGCGACTTAAAGTCAAATCACAGTTGACCTTGTCTGACAAACGGTGATGGCTAGAATCCGTTCCTTCGGGTTTTAAAAAAGCAGGGATAAAACATTCTTCCGACTTCTGTCAAGTGAATGACTTGCGAAGCGGGTCCAGAAACAACCAGACGGTAACGAGTTTTCCTCCATGAGTTCCGCATTTACTTTCTTTCGCCGCAATCAGCAAGTCACGATGGTCGCGGTTGTGATTCTGTCCATGCTCGCCTTTACGCTTGACACAGTGTTCAGCGATCGTGGCACACATTTCGTGTTGCTGGGCCTCCTGATCGGTGCCTTGATTTTCTCATTCTTCGGCATCAGTCGCGGTCAATGGATTAAGTTCGGAATTGCCGGTGGCGTTCTCGGTGCGGTGTCTGGTTTCGTATTTCCAAAAATTCTGAATCCGTCGTCAGGTTTCTATCAGGATTCGGCACTCGGGGCGTTTGACGAAAAACGCTTGATGGACCTGCAGTTGCAGCGCAACATCCCAAACATGTTCATGCAGCGCGCTTTTGAGAAGGCCATTGCGCCGGGCACAGCAATGTACGCTCCACAATTCGGGTTCGGACACGAGGCCGGCACGGATGACCTCACGTTTGCTGAAATGATGCGGGCCGAAGCCGATAAGCTCGGGATCGTAGTCACTGATAAAATGGTGTCGGACTGGATCAATCGCCAGACGCAGGAAAAACTTTCTCGTGCAGCGTTCGCTGAAATTCGCCAGGAACTGAATTTTGGAACAGGTGTCATTTCCGAACAACGGCTGCTGGACTGCTTTCGCAGCGAAATCAAAGCGCTGATGGCGTATCAGATTTTGCGACCCCAACCATCCAGCTTGCCTCAGGGACCAGATGTTTACTTTGCAACATTCAAGCGGACAAAAGTTCGTGAACGACTGAATACGGTGCGACTGGATGTGGATGCGTTCGTTGGACAGGTCGCCGATCCATCGGAACCACAAATCGCAAGTCTCTTCCAGGAAGGACTATCGTGGTTTCCGAATGAGCTGGAACCCGGCTCGCCCGGTTTCCGCCAATTCAGCAAAGCGAAACTCGCATACCTCGAACTTGGCTACAAAAAGGTCGAAGCCAGCCTGACGCCGCCGACCGACGCGGAAGTTGAAACATTCTACAAAGACAACCTGAAGCTGTATCAAAAACCGACGGAATCGGTACCTGCAACTCCAGCCACGACTCCTGGAGAGTCAAAGGACGGAGAGTCAAGGGACGGAGAGTCAAGGGACGGAGAGTCAAAGGCTGAAGAACCAAAGGCTGAAGAACCAAAGGCTGAGGAACCAAAGGCTGAGGAACCAAAGGCTGAGGAACCAAAGG
>CAZFDW010000036.1:0-2540 GCA_964517865.1 uncultured Chitinophaga sp. | reverse complement strand
TGACGCACCAGCAACGCTTGACGCATCCGCTGCCGCTGGATCAGATAAGTCGGACCCACCGGAATTTGTCATTCCAGAAATTGAATACAAGCCGCTGGATGATGAATTGAAAGCGGAAATTCGCGAACAGATGCTGGACGCAAAGGTCCGCACCGCGCTGGATGAGCAAATGAATGCCATCATGATCGACGTGAAGAAACTCGAAGAAAAGCGACGCGCTTACCGTTTCTCGCTGTCCGAAAAGCTTCGTGACAATTCGCAGGACGACCTGTACGAGAAGATGCGGGAATCGTCCACGGAGACACTCGACGCATTGAAGGCGCTGGCTGTAGAACACAAATGTGAGTTTGTGGAAACGCCGCTGTTGAGCGGTGCGGAGCTGATCGAAGGAGAGTCGTACCCGATCGGAGTTGCGACGATGCCTTCCGGCGACTCGGTTACGCAGCATGTATTTTCCACATTTCCGGACGACGTCACAAACGATGCGACGCTGTTCGTCGGAGAACGCGCAGTCAGGAATTCATTTGATCCCGACGGAGGTGAGGCTCAATACGCATGGGTCATTACCGGATACGCGCCTGAGTTTGTTCCAAAACCGGACGATCCAGGAATTCGCGATCAGGTGGTGCTGGCCTTCAAACGAAGCAAGGCGCGCGAACTCGCACGAAGTCGTGGAGAAGAACTTGTGCAGGTGATCAAAGCAAATCTGGAAAAGCCTGACGGCGAAAAGAAGACGATGTCTGAAACACTGGAAGCTGTGACCGTTCTCGGTACAGAAGGCTCGCCAGTACTTTCAATGCGTCAGACACTTCCGTTTTCCTGGATGGAACAATCCATGACCCCGCAGATGAATTTCATGCAACAGCCAACGGCGCGATTGTCGAGCATTCGATTTGCGGATGAGATTGCCGGGACAATTCGTTATGCCGGACCAAAGTTTATGCAGGTCGTGTTTGAAGAACTTGGCAATAACGACATCGCCGTCGTACCAAGCGAGGATTTCAGCAGCTACTACGTCGTGCAGGTTCTTGATCGCACGCCGGCAGATCAAAACGGCGAAGACATCCTGCGACAGCAATTCCTCACCGAAGGCAAACAGTTTGGATTCTCTCGCGGTGCGGTAGCCACCGTGATCCAGAGCGACATCGCAGGTCCGACTGCGCTGGAATGGGAAAAAGCCATATGGCGTAAATACCGCATTGATCCTGACGAACGGCGTGATGAATAAGGCAGGCTAGCGAGATGCGTCTGCAGGTTGTGTATTCTGCATCCTGACCACATGTGCCTGCACGTCATTGAAATAGGTCGGCACCGCGCTTTCGAGCGACGTCAGCATTCGCGGCGGCGTTCGTGATGTCTCAAGACCTGCGAGATACAGCAGCAGCACTTCTGCCGTTTCATCCGACGTCTCCAGCATGTAGTGGACCCAGCCCCATGCTTCCGCGTAATCACGCTGAGTCATGTCACGAAAATCCGTCAGCATTTCAAGACGGAACAGATTCGGACTCCAGCTTTCCTGCATTGCCGTTTCCCATTCAAACACATGCTCCGCGTGAACTGCATCGGGGATCTGGGGATTGACTTCAAAGTATTCCGCAAGACCTTCATCCAGCCACAGTGGGACGGTCTTCAGACTGCCATGCAGCAGCCCGTGTGTAAACTCGTGACGAAGATCTTCCTGCACCTTTGAACTCAAAAACGAATAGACAGCCAGCTCCCTTGTGGTTCCCACAAAGTAGGCGCGCCGCGGAGGAAGATTCTGCCATGTGGTATTCATGTAGTAGCGATATGACGCTTCATCGCTGAACAGGTATACATTGACAGGATCTCGCTGTTCCGGAAGTCGCAATGTGGCAAACAGGCGTTCCCGCAATTCCTGAAGTTCCTGCACCAGCACGTTGTCCGAATCCAGCTTCACATTGCTGTGAATTACGAAGTGCTTTGAATTGACGGTGTGTTGAGACGGCAATTCGGTGGAATATGTCGTTTTCGGCGTTGCATGACATCCGCTGAAGCACATGACCAATCCAACGACGCAACAGACGGCCATGCCGCTTCGCGGGGCTTGACGTTGCAATTGACTGGTCGGAGTAGATGCGTTCGGCACGGAGTCGGCACCCGTTGTTTGACGATGCAGCTGGGAGGGAGGAGTGCTTACTGCAATCGAGGTGGGAAGATCGCTGATCGATCCAGACGAATGTTGGCAAACGATCGCAGTTCCGGCAAGGCAGATGCCAGATCACAATCTCGAGTTTTCCCCAACGGCGATCATGCTCAAATCTCTGCATTTTCAGTTCGTGACATGACTAAACTCATGCCGGCCGTAACTGCCGAAACACAAATTTAACCCAGGCTCACAAAATACGTGTGCTTCCAGGATTTCCTATTTTCACATCCTGGGCGAGTGCCGTGGATTTAGGCGAACTGTCGTGACGTATCAGATGGAAGAGTTTTGCATCGCCATTTTCCGGTAACTTGTGCCAGACCCTGAACAAGCGACCTTTGGAGTGCGGTGACTCGTCACCGCTTTCTTTTTCAGG
>CAZFDW010000035.1:12907-25042 GCA_964517865.1 uncultured Chitinophaga sp. | reverse complement strand
GAGCTTGGTGACATTTATGCGAGCAGCACAAACCTGGCGGGTGTGCCAGGGATCTCGGTCCCTTGCGGACTGACCGCGAACACACTTCCCGTCGGTCTGCAGTTGCAGGCCCCGGCGCTCAATGAATCTCGCCTTTTGCAGGTTGCTCATCAGTATCAGCTGCTGACAACGTGGCATCTGGAAACGCCGACCACTTAGACGACGGCAGATCTCGATCCGAAACCGGAGAATTCCCGTGAATGCTGAAATGAAATCCCGGTCGTGTATGGGGCGGTTGCTCCTCCTGGCCATCCTGTTCAGCCGTGGAACAACATGCAACGCGCAGACAGAACCAGGAGATCCGAAAAGCGAAAACACTGAACAATCACAGCAGGAGCTTGCCGCACAGGTTCTCAAATCGCTGGTCGTTGTCCGGGCCAAAAATCGCGAGGGTGATGAGTCCGGTGTCGGGGCTGGCTTTGCGGTCGATCAACCAGGGCTCATTGCCACGGCGAGACATGTGATCGGTGACGGCCGGGATTTTGTCGTTGAACTTCCCGACGGCAGCACAGCACCGGTCCTCGAGGTCTTTGCGTCTTCCAGTCAACTGGATCTTGCCATCATTCGGATCGAAACTACCTCGCTGCCACCATTGCAGCTTTCTGTCGGCGACGTCGCCGAGAAACGCCCTCTGATTGCCCTGGGACATCCACATGGCAAACGCAATCAATTGGCGCGCGGTGAGTATTCCGGCATCCATGAAATTGACGGGATCAAAATGCTGGAACTGGCAATGCCCATCGAACAGGGCAACAGCGGCGGCCCTGTCCTGACCACTGACGGCCAGGTTGTCGGATTGATCACGATGAAATCCGTTGTCAGGGACAGTATCGGCTATGCGATGCCTGCAAAGTTAATTCGACAACTGATCGATGAACCAAACCCCGTACCAATGGCGCGCTGGAAAACGATCGGCGCGCTGGACGCTCGTCTGTGGACGACTGTGTTCGGGGCTGAATGGAAACAGCGTTCCGCGAGAATTATTGTCAACGGTGCCGGTACGTCGTTCGGCGGTCGAACACTCTGCGTGCGCAAAAGCCCGCGTCCGGAGTTTCCATTTGATCTGAAAGTTGACGTGAAATCCGGCGACGAACAGGGGGCCGCAGGACTGATCTTTCATTCCGACGGCGGTGATCGACACTACGGCTTCTATCCCAGCGCCGGCAACATGCGACTCACGCGTTTCGATGGCCCCGATGTTGGCTCATGGACAATTCTGCACAACGAACCCCATGCTGCGTATCGAGCGCAGGACTGGAATACGCTGATCGTGCGCATCCATGAGGATCATTTTGAATGTTATCTGAATGGCAAAAAAGTCATCGAATCGCGCGATGACGTTGTTCCGCATGGCTCCGTCGGGCTGGCAGCTTTTCGAGGCACACCGGCCGAGTTTCGCCGATTTCAGACCGGAACAGATCTGCTGCCGAAACCTCTGTCCGATGAAACTCAACGCGCAATCAGCGAGGCCGTGGCAGGAATCAGTCCCAATCATCCGTCCGCCGTTGACGCGGTGACAAAACTATTACCATTCGGTGCCCACGCCGAAGACGGTCTATCCGCTGAAGCCGACCGCATGGAGAAGGAAGTCAGGCGTTTGCGACAACTGGTGGTTGAAGTGCACGAATCCGCGATCCGTACCCAGTTGGCGAACTTACCCGGTATCGCTGACATCGGGGATGCAAATGCTCCGCCGGACACCAGCTACGATTCACTGCTGCGAGCGGCGTTGTTGATTGCCCGAATGGATAATCCGGACGTAGATGTGGAAGCGTACGTCGATCGCGTTCAGCAGATGGCAGATGAGATCCGTGAGTCGTTACCGAATGATGCTGATGAAGCTACGCGACTGACCGCGATGGATCGACATCTGTTCGAAGGATTGGGCATTCGCGGAAGTCGATTTGAATACGACACTCGCGCCAACAGCTACATCAATGAAGTGATTGAAGACCGTGAAGGACTTCCGATTACGCTTTCAGTGCTTTACATCGAGATCGCGCGCCAACTGAATCTCAACATTCAGGGCATCGGTTTGCCAGGACATTTCGTGGTGCAGTTCACACCGGTCGCGACACCGACAGTTTCGCAGATAATAGATCCGTTCGAACAGGGCAAGCGACTTTCCGAACAGGACGTGGTGACTCGGCTTTCCGAAGCAGGCTTCCCGAATCTGCCTCAGTTCCGAGTCCCTCAGACGTCTGTGCAGATATGCGAACGCATGATTGGCAACCTGCTGGGACTGGCAGAGCGGGAAAAGGATGACGCCGCTGTCCTGCGTTATCTTGAGACGCTGGTCATGCTTGTTCCGACGAGTCCCGAGTACCGCGCGAAGCGGCTGGAAATGCGGGCGCGCACCGGGAGACTGACAAACGCCCTCGATGACGCAAACTGGTTTCTGGAGCATCAACCGGACGGCATTGACCTCGCACGCCTTCGCGAACTGCAAACGACTCTGGAATCAGAACTGGCGCGGCAACAGGCAGAAGATGCCGGAGCTGATGCACCCGACGGATCGGGGAATTCCGACTGATGTCACAACGGCAACTGCAGCTGGCAAATCAGACAAGTTGCAACGACGCTGCCGGACGATCCGGATAATCCGCCTGTGTCAGTAGCCGATTCGGTGGATCAACTTTGCCGGAGATGACGATTCCTCGAAGAGCCCGGGAGTCTGTCTGAATTCCGCTGTCTCAGTGAGCGGCCAGGCGCTAGCCGCCGGTTTTAACTGTTGAATTACCCGCGGCTAGCGGTCTGTTGATTTAATACCAACCCGAAGCGCCAGCGAGGCTGAAATGGCTGAATTCCTCGCTGGCGCTTCGGGTTAGTATGACCAGCGGCCTTCCAAATACATTAAATCAACAGACCGCTAGCGCTTTGCGGCTCACAAATCTGGTGTATCGGGTCAGCGAAAAAGACTGCCCAATCCCGACTCAAAGAGTGACTCGACAATGTCCGACTCCACCGTGAAAACAGACTGCATTCAGCGCCAGTCGGCGCTGTGGCCGAAGACACCGAAGTTACTCACGAGGGCGACTTCAGCCCATCTGATTCCCCATGTCCGGGCTTTGGCGGAATCACTGCAATCACAATCGGAAGGTCAGCTGCAGCGTGAAGTGCGTCTCGTCCGCCGGGAAATGGCTCGCGGACAATCGACAGCCGAACCGCATCTGCTTATTGCCGGATTGGCGCTGGCGACTGAAGCGTTGCGTCGCACGGTGAACGTCAGGCTCTACGACGTGCAGTTGCTGGCTGCGATTACGATGTCGCGTCGCAGTATCGCTCAGATGCAGACGGGTGAAGGGAAGACGTTCGTGGCGCTGGCGGCCGCGATGCACCTGTCACTCACGGGGCGCGGAGTGCATGTCATTACCCCGAACAGCTATCTCGCGCAACGTGACCATGAACTTGCGGCCAAAGTCGCATGCCCACTCGGGATTCTCGTCTCACTATTGCCAGAACGCATTGACGCGGCGAGGAAAACGGCGGCCTATGATGCTGACGTGACATACGGCACTGAACGTGAATTCGGTTTCGACTATCTCCGCGATCAATCAATTCTACGAGAACGGTCACGGCAGCGATTACGTGAACGGCCCTTAAACAATCAAAGGCACGAGGCCATATCGCGCCGCACGACGATGCAGCGCGGGCTGGCGTACGCGGTGGTCGTTGAAGCGGACAGCGTGTTGATTGACGACGCTGGTTCTCCGCTGGTCCTCAGCTTCGGTTCCAATGACCGCGCGCCGGACGCGGATGCACACCTGACTGCGAAAGCACTGACGGAAGTTCTGCTGCAGGATGTGGAATTTGTGCTGGAACCGTCAAGTGGTCGAGTTGCGTTAACGGAAGCCGGTGTGCAGCGCTGTCATGCGGATGATGTGGCCATTCCGGTGCTGCAACTTGTGAGGCCATGGACGGACTACGTGCAACAGGCATTGCGCGCCAGGTACATATTCCGACGCGGCGTGCATTATCTCATTCAAAAAGATGAAGTTTGCATTGTCGATGAAACCACCGGCCGGATTTTTGAAGACCGTTCGTGGCAGGACGGTCTGCATCAGGCGATTGAGGCGTCACAGGACTTGCCGATTACAGCCGAAAGAAATACTGTGGCTCAGGTGACCAGGCAAAGGTTTTTCAGACTTTATGAGAATCTCTCCGGCATAACGGCCTCGGCCATCGGCTGCGAACGGGAACTGAGCGATGTTTACAATCTGACGGTCGAGGAAATCCCGTTGCGCTGTCCGTCACAGCGCGTGGTGCTGCCGACGCGATTCTTCGTGAACAACACCGCTAAGCATCGTGCGATCATATCAGATGTCGTGTTGGTGCAACAGCTCGGTCGGGCGGCCCTGATCGGAACGCGATCAATTTCTGACAGTCAAACGCTGGCGGCAAAGCTGGCTTCACACAACATCGAATATCAACTGCTGAATGGACTCCAGGACGCTGCTGAGGCCGATATCATCAGTCGTGCCGGACAGCCACGAAGCGTCACCATCGCGACGAATCTGGCTGGACGCGGGACCGACATTCCTCTGCATCCCGAAGTGCGAGCCAATGGTGGCCTGCACGTGATTGTCGCTGAATGCCGGACATCGTCACGCATGGATCGCCAGCTGGTCGGACGCTGTGCCCGTCAGGGTGACCCCGGTTCGGCTCAGGCATACGTCTCTGCAGAAGACAGCCTGATTGCGTTGCACGGTCCCTGGCTGGTCGATGTGCTGCAGTGTGAAGCGGATGCAAACGGCGAAGTGGATGCTGACTTTTCTTCGCAGTTAAAACGCATCCAGGCGTCGGCAGAACGACAACAGTATGCCGCGCGCATCAACATGCTCCGCCGCGACTATGCCGAATGATCCAGCACTCGTGCGAGCACTGCGACGGTGCAGGATTTCGCTCCCGCGGCTTTTAAGACTTTCGCGGCTTCGGAGCATGTTGCCCCGGTCGTCAGTACATCATCGACGATCAGGATGCGTTGGCCCCGGACGGCTGGCGGATGAGCGACGGCAAGAGTGCCGTCCTGGTTTTCGAATCTCTGCTTTACGGATATGCGTTTTTGGGGTCGTGTTCGCAATGTTCGCGTAAGCAAATGGACGTCGCAGTCGATCTTCAGTCGCGATGCCAGTTCATGCGCAATGATCCATGCCGGATTGAAATTGCGGACAAGTCGTTGTCGCCAGTGCTGCGGGATCGGCACAATCCGGTCGAATGACGCATCATTCAATTCCGCTGATCGCCTGGTCGCCAGCAGCGCCCCGAGCGATCTCATCCGCACAGCCGAGAATGACCACTTCGCAGCCAGTAATGCCTTTCGCAGTGATCCATCATACATGCCAAGACACACGACGCTGTTAAATCGCAGGGTGCGGTTTCTACAATGAGCACACCCCTTGTCTGACTTTGCATACGGCCCGATTTCTGCTGCACACCGCTGGCAGCGATTGAGGGGCTCAGGCGTGAGTCTTTCGATGCAGTCCGGACAGTAGGCGTTTCCACCGTCCGAAGCGGCATGGTCACCCTTGCCGCACAACGCACATCGAGACGGAAACAACAGATCGGCCAGTTGCCAGAATGATGAGTTCATCATCGATATCCGCTGCAAGCTGAATACAGACTCAGAATTCGTATTCCTTTTCGCTGTCAGCCTTGCCCCCGAAGGACGCTCGAATGGCATCCAGTTGAGCAGCAACGGCGGCATCCGGGCCGGTGAGTTTCAGAAAATATACGGCTTTGCCTTCCAGGTTCAGGAAGACGTTGATGACTCGCTGGCCGGGAGTGGGAGTGGTCTTCCCTCCAAACGGCCCACCTGCAGACTTCATATAAGTGCCGGAGAGATTGGCGATAAAGTAGTCATTCTCACCGGCCTTTCCCTGGACCACGACGGCTTTGCGCCCTTCTGGTGCAAACTGGCCGACCCAGCGACTGATATTGGCATCGACGCCACCACCACCACCCGCAAACGAGGATACCACAAACTCTGATTTTTCTTTGTCGCCTTCGGCAGCGGGGACTTCAAAAGTAGCCAGTCGCATTGGTCGAGCAGCGTCGGACTGCTTCCATGATTTAGGAAGCTTCAGGTCCAGCTCGCCGATTTTGACGTCAACCATTTCTTCCGCCTTTTTTTCTGCTTCCTTGTCTGCCTTATCAGATTTTTCTGCAGCAGCATCGCTCTCTGGTTTTTCATCTTCTGCGCAAGCGACAGCGATCATCGCAGTGCTGCCGACAGTGATGAGTGTTGCAAGGCCAATCTGAGTCCAGCTTGGAAACTTCATGATCAAGGGTCCCGATAAAAGGTAAACAATGGAGGTACAGATATCGACCGTATTGTTTGCCAGCGCAGCTGGATTTTCAAATGGTTCGGCCAATATCGCTCAGAAACGGAGGCGATTGGCGGGAGAATCCTGGCGAGGGACCTGTTACAATCTTTCTTCGAGTAATCAGCTTTCAACGATTTTTCCCTGGGAATGTTCTGGAAATGTCTGCCGATTCAGAATTTCAGATCCGCGTTCGTCACATCGATCATGTGACGCTCGTGGTGCGTGATGTGGAGGCCAGTCGTCGATTCTATGTGGGATTGCTGGGGATGACCGAGGTATCGCGTCCCGCATTCAGTTTTGGCGGGGCGTGGTTTCAGGCCGGAGCAACTCTGATTCATCTGATCGCCGAACACGATCGCAGCGGGCCGGCGGGATATCCGGTGGAAGTACTGGTCAAGTCCAGTCGCAATCACCACTTCGCATTTGAAGTCGATGATGCGTATGCGGCGGCGGTGGCGCTCAAGGCACAGGGAATTCCTTTGATTGATGACGCGAAGCTCAGACCCGATGGTGCCGTGCAGGTCTTTCTGGCAGACCCCGATCAACATGTCGTCGAATTATGTTCGTCCCCTCGACGCTGAAAAGAGTAGTTCTATGTCAAAAGAGTATATCATCACCATGACCGCCGGGAATCGCACAGGCATTTTGTCTGCGGTCACAAAGGCGATGGCCGAGCTCGGGGCGGATCTGCGTGAAGCCAGTCAGACCGTTGTTCGCGGATATTTCACGATGATCTTTTCGGCTGAATTTCCGGACACGATGGATGAAAAGGTCATCCGCGCTCATTTGCAGGATGCAGGTCGGCCGTTCGGCATTGAAATCAGCCTTCGTGATCCGTCGATTCATCTGCCCGCGTACAATGCAGCGACAGCAGAAACAAAGCCATATCGTTTGAGACTGGGTGGCCGGAATCAGCCAGGCGCGCTGCGGAAACTCAGTCAGGTCATGTCACTGCACAGCATCGACATCACCGGCATGCATGCGCTGCGAATCGCAGAAGGCACGGGCTTCGAAATGGTGCTGCGACTGGCTGTGCCTTCCACATGCAGCGTAGAGAGTCTGCTGCATGACCTGAACACGGCCGGTCATGCCTTCGAAATGACGGCCGACATTTCGGAATTCATTCAGTAGATGACCGATCCTGAACCGCTAATCGCTGAAATGATCATCATGGGTACCGGCACCAGTGTCGGAGTCCCTGTTCCTGGTTGTCAGTGCGTTGTGTGTCGCTCACAGAATCCTAAAAACCACAGGACTCGTACGGGCGTACTGATTCGTGGACCGCTGGGAGAATTCATCATTGATGCTGGTCCTGAACTGCGATTGCAACTGATTCGCGAAGAAGCACGACTCATTCAGGCCGCCGTGTTCACGCATGCGCATGCTGACCATATTCTCGGAATTGATGACTTGAGGATCTTTGGATACCAGATGAACACCGCCGTGCCGTTGTATTGCGAAGAGCCGGTCGAAGCACAGATTCGGCAGGTGTTCTCGTATGCCTTTACGGACCCCGACACGCATTCGCACCAGTTTGCTGCGCCAAGACTGCGATTTCAACGCATCTTTCCCGGTGAAGCATTCACGGTGCTTGGTGTCGAAATTCTGCCGATTCGGCTGAAGCATGGCGACCTGCCAGTGCTGGGATTTCGCATCGGTAACGCCGCCTTTCTGACGGACATGTCCACGATCCCCGCTGATTCCAAAGAACTGCTTCATGGCCTGGAGACGCTGGTGATCGACGCGCTGCGGAAAGAGCCTCATCCAACACATCTGCATGTCGATGCTGCCGTGCGAATCATCCATCAACTTCGGCCACGGCAGGCTTACCTCACCCACATGTCGCACGATCTGGAGTACGACGCCCTGCGGACAGAACTTCCAGACGGAATCGAACCCGCGTATGACGGATTGAAGATCGCAATTCGATAGCTGGCGCATCGGATCTTCGATGCGCCGGACATTTGCATTCTCCTGTCAGGCTTCAGATGATTTCAGCTTCTCCACAAACGCCTGGTGGCTCGCATCCGCGATGCCGAGGTTCAGCACCTCCAGCGCACGCCGAAGATCGCCACGAATGACGGCGGCGGGATCAAGCCACAAACCCGGCAAAAAGGTGCTCCGAAGAATCCCGTCGTCGCCAACGGGCAACGTCTCGAAACGACCGTTGCTTAAAACGAACCAATCCATCGCTCGATCTTCGGTGCGCCAGACAAGGTACTCACGGACACCATTTCGCTGATAGACATTTAGCTTATCGTGCAGATCGTAACTCACGCTGCTGGCCGCGACTTCGACAACCAACTCCGGTGCTCCAACCAAAAAACCGTCTTCCATCCTTGTCTGGCCGCTCGCTTGCTCGGTGATTCGCAGGTAGCCGTCCGGTTGAGGCGCGTTGTCGAGATCGAGATTCAGAGTGGAGTTATCGCCACCAACAATCCCGGGCGTCATAGCACGGTAAACGCCAAGCAAGGTGATGAAATCAAAATGGGGTTCACCGTGGCGCGAAGCGGAAACTGGAGAGGGCATGTAAACCCGTCCTTCGATGAGTTCAGCGTGATGTAGGTTTGGCATCGCATGATAGCGACGCAGGAATTCGGCCTGCGTCAGGCGATCACCGTTTCGAAGCAACGGGATCGGGGCCGCAATTAATTCAGGCGTCTGCGTCTGGATGTCAGTAGCCATCCCACCGCTCCTGCGATTGGTCAGTAAAGGAATTCGAAGGCGTCGCAACTCAATTCTACCACTTGCCAGGACTGCGGGCGAGGCAGAAGTCTATCTTGCCTGAACCGCGTCGCCTTTCTGAATTTTCTGGACGTCCTCCCTGGGTTCAATCAGGCCGACGCTTTGATTCTCTCGAGTGAGGACAACGCGAACCTGAGCGATGCGTTTTCCGTCTCGCAAAACATGAACAAGTTGCTGCGGCTCGATTCCGTCTTTCGTGCCGAGCGACAATTGAAGCAAACCGCTCTCGGCTTTCGTGACAACGACCTTTCCAATGACATTCGGGCCTGCTGCAAGTTCCTCTTTGGGAGCCGTCTGTGGCGTGGGGCTCAACACGTCGTTGAGTGATCCGTGCTTCACGACATTGCCGTTTTCGTCGATCTTGATGCAGTATGGATACATCGACACCGGATACCCCAGCGGATGCTCTGCTTCAGAATCTGCCACGATCGTCGAATACGTCATTTTGGAATCGACGATGCTCCTGCGAATTTCTTCCTCGGAAGTTCCTTTGGGATGCACGCCGATCACGATGCCCTTCTTCGCGAGTTCGTTCAGCAATGGAATGTCGTTCTTGCACGGACCACACCATGTGGCCCAGAAATGCAGCAGATACGCCTTTCCTTTAAGATCCGGACGCATGCCGATCCACCGTTCGATCGGCAATTCCGGTGCTGGCTTGTTGAGCATCTGATTCAGAGGAACTCGACGCTCTGCCAATAGTGCTTCTGATTCAGCGAACATGAAGAACTGTTCGCTCACCAGTGCCTCGATTTCTTCGATTGTCCGATCCTTGCGGTAGGTGTAATCGACTGCCACAGCAAAACGCTGATCCTGAATCTTTTCGCCTTCTTTTGGCAACAAAGGCGTCCAGTATCCTTTCAGGTCGCTGCGGTCAACAGTGACTTCGGTCACAGTTGTCGTTGAATTGTGGTAACTGTAGTTCTGGGAGTTTTCGTCGTTGTGGTGCCAACCTGATGAACTCACCTTAAACGGATACCATTGCTGCGGTGCGATTTCACGATAGTCACTGAACACGTAAAGACTGCCCGGAATCGCAGTCTCAAATTCATACTCAGCATGCGCTTGACTCAACTGATTCTGCTTCTCTTTTGATAGTCTACCGGGCCCGGGATTATACAACTTCGCATATTCGTCGTGTGACTTCACATCATGTCCCGCGATTTGTGCCACGATCGGTTGCATATAAAACGGCGTAAAAAAACCTTGATGGATATAGATTAACACGCCCCGCAGACGGCCAGTGTGAACACTGACCCACAATCGTTCGTTTCGCCCCGCAGATTCAAGAACTCGGCAGACTTCATCACCGAATTCTTCCACAGGCAGTTCTGTGTAGATTGCTGTTTCCGGCGAAACTGAACTCGTGGTGATATTGTAATGCAGACTTTTGCCCCACCAGTAACTCTGGTGAGAGACCTTTAGTTGTACCGGAATACCGAAAAGTTCTTCGGCGAACTTCTTCATCCCGTTGCGAGGAAAATGGTGTAGTGATTCTGCTTTTCCGTACGACTCTCTGGCCCATGCAAGTTGAGCGTCGCCATATTTGTATTGTTCTGACTTCACCTCGTTGTCCTTGAAGTATCGGTTGACACAAAAGAATTCACCCGGTGACCACGCGATGATCGTCTCGTTGTCGTCGAATGCGTTCTCCCGTGGCGCAGATTCTTTGTCCATCGCTTCTTTCAACCGATTGACAGTCCGAATCGGTTCACGCTCCATCGACGGGATATCGCCGTACGTCGACTTCCATTCCGTCCAGAAAGTCGGATGATTCCTTGCGATGTCCATATCGCGATGCACTCTTCTGGCCAACGCGGTGGCTTCATTCGCGGCAGTCTCTTCTTTTCCTGACGCCGGGATATCCACGAGTCGCGTAATATCAACAACTTCAATCCCGAGTCTGGCAAAACCATCGCGAACGTCTGCAAAGCTTTCGCCGTAAATGTTCGCATTGTCAAGCCGAATAGACTTCAGTTGAGTCAACTGCTGAAGGCACGCGGACATTTTTCCTGACCCGCAATGACGCAGTGTCAATTGCCGCAGAGACTTCGCATTCTTCAATTCGACAAGGTCCGTGTATGCGATGTCATCAAGCGTAAGCTCTTCAAGGTGCTTCAACGCCGCAATTACAGACAGGCGGTTTGTCGCGCCACGATCTTTCAGAAGCGAAAGACTCTTCAGCTTCGGGCAGGCTTGCAGATGCTGCAAACCGGGGGCTTCGATCGGCGTTCCTGTCAGTTCCAGTTTTTCGAGCGACTGCATGTCGCCGACAGGTCGAAAACCATCGTCCGTCAGGTATTCCTCATCGATCAACGCCAGTTCCACGATGGACGAATCTGCCAGCATCTTCAATCCGTCGCTGGTGAGTCCCGTGCCTTTGAACGTGACATTTCGCAACCCGGGAATCGTCACCGCGTTTGACAGAACCATGTCAGCCATTCCTGATCGCAGCGGAAAATCTTCCACGTGCAGAGTTTGCAGGTTTTTCAATTCCGCGAACTCGCTGCCGAAATTTTCGCCCGGGCGTCGAATGGTCAGCGCCTGCAAGTTCGGCATCTTTTTCAATTGTTCAATCCAATCGGCAGCGAGGTCACCCGTGATCGTGAACTCTGTTTGTGCGTTGTCTGTTACATCAGCCGTCGCGGGCTCATCTGAAGTCATCGCAATCGCAGGCGTCGCGATCGCCAGTGACGCTGTGACAACGCTGGCAACGAGCAGTATCATCAACGACGCGCGGCGCGACAGCGGACGGCGATCGACGTCCTGCTGCATCAACCGAGACACCCGCGACTGCAGATTCATATGTGTAGCCATCGCAGACACTGCGGCTGGAATGCGATATCGCTTGTTCATCGCTGCGGCAATTTCAACCAGATGATCTGCGTAACCGACCGCATCTTCACCAGACAGCAGAACGGAATCGTCGCTGGCCAGTTCGCGTTCCAGTCGCATCCGACTGGCCGCGTGCCACACCAGTGGATTGAACCAGAATATAACGGTCGCGATTCCTGCGACGGACTGAGCC
>CAZFDW010000035.1:0-12807 GCA_964517865.1 uncultured Chitinophaga sp. | reverse complement strand
CCGGCACGGCTGCCAATGGAATCGCGGGCAGTGACAATGCGTCCGATTTGACGGGCGTGTTCGAATCTGCGACGACCGTTGGCGCATCTGCCGAATTCGTCTGCGGGGCTTCGTTGAAAGCTGGCATCGGCGTCTGTTTGACGCCGAATGTTCTGAACTGATCGTATGCAAATGGCGTCGGTTCCGTGAAACCCGCGCCAGTTTCGTCGATCGCCAACGGTGAGATGACTGGTTCCGTTTTCCACGCAGCAGTCTCGCTCGCCGAAGCAGACTGCTGAGCGGCGATCTTTAACTGCGGGCTCACACTCGCGCTCAGGACAATGATTGCAGGCAGCACAGCGACTCCGCCAAGCCCCAGCCACAACACGCGATGCCGCAGCGCCGCTGAATGTTTTCGCAGCCGCCAGACAGTGAACCAGGTCACAAACATAATGACAAAACTGGCGATGCAACACCGCAGCGCTGACGACTGCCAATCTACCGTCGCAGTAATGAGAGACTCCATGAATCTTTGACTGTTCATGCCTGATCTCCTGAGCGATTCTGCTGACGACGGGCCTCGACTATGCGTTTGATATCTTTCAACTCGGCATCTGATAGCTCATCGCCGGAAACATCGAGCAACGCGGCAACGGCATCGGACGTCCGCCCGCCAAAAAAAGTTTTGAGTAGATTCGACAAGGCCGTCTGGCTGGCCACTTCTGCCGCCACGGCCGGTCGATAGAGAAATCGCTTCCCTGCGCGTCGAAAAAGCAGCACACGCTTTTCCGCCAGGACGCCCAGCATCGCTCGAATCGTGGAATAGCTCGGCGGATCAGGCAGTTCGGCCAGCACTTCACCGACTGACGCTTCTCCCAAACGATAGACAGTTTCCACAATCTGCCGTTCCCGATGCCCCAATGCCGCAGTCTTCTTTGCCATGTTCCGCCTGTCAATCAAAGTGCTACTATAGCCGCATGTGCTACTATAGCCGCATATGCGTAGATTGTGCAAGTCAATTGCGAAGGCATGGCTGGCCATCGCGCGACTTAACATGCGGATTGACTTCAGGGGGGACACCGTGGTGGGAACTGACGTCGCCAACTCGGCTAATTCCGCTGCTTCGCTGGATTCCGGATGTTCTCGATGGTACATGTAATGTTCAGTTGCAGGGCTTGCGAATTCCATTCCTGCCATGAACCACACCCGAAAAAAGGATCTCACCGATGCCCATGCGTCAATCAACTCGCCGTCAATTTCTGGCCACTGCAGCCGCCGGAACTGTAGCCGTGGGCGCAACAGCCGTTGTGGCGGCTCCGGCTGTGGCCACGGTTTCCCGAACATCCCGTGAGACCATTATTGGTGAAGGTGACTACCGATTTCGTGTCAACCATGCTTTCGCTCAGTTGCCGGACAAGTATTCGTGGCAGACGACGCACAATGTGGCGCTCGACAAAGCCGGAAATCTGTACGTCATTCACGAAGGGCGTCGTGAGCTGAAAGACCATCCATCGATTTTTGTATTCGATCCGGCAGGCAGGTTTATGCGTGCCTTCGGATGTCAGTTTCAGGGCGGTGGTCACGGGATTGAAGTGCGTCAGGAAGGCAGCGAGGAGTTTCTGTACGTCGCGGCGTATCAGCAGGTGAAGGCGTTTGCGAAGATGACGCTGAGCGGAGAAACCGTCTGGTTTCAAAAGGCACCGATGGAGTCTGGCATCTATGCACCGGGTGAAAATACTTCAACAGAGGCGACCTGGACCCGCCAGGGATTTCTTCCTACGAATTTTGCATTTCTGGACGACGGCGGCTTTCTGCTGGCCGACGGATACGGCACGTTCCAAATTCATCGCTTCGACAAGGACGCAAAATGGATCAGCAGTTTTGGAGGAGCGGGAGACGGTGAAGGAAAGTTCAACACGGCGCATGGTCTGTGGGTTGACAAACGCGATGGACGCGAACCATCGATCGTTGTCACGGATCGGGCTCATGACACGTTGCAGATTTTCACGATGGATGGCGTCTACAAAGAAACGCTCAAGGGGTTTGGTCTGCCGGCAAACATTGATACGTGGCAAAACCTGATGTTGGTCCCTGAACTCAAAGCGTGTGTCACGCTTCTGGATGAAAAGAATCAGGTCGTCGCGAGATTGGGTCTGGCCGTAGACCGGCTGAACGAAATCAAGGATCTGCGAGGCCAGCCGGACAAATGGGTGGATGGCCAGTTCGTCCATCCCCACGATGCCTGCTTTGCGCCAAACGGTGATATCTACGTCGCCGAATGGGTCGGCACCGGACGTATCACAAAACTGGAACGCATTTGAATGTCCACGCTCCCGGAATCGCAGCATTCGACAGGATGTCCTGAAGTAAATCTCTCATGATAACCCATCGGTCTGACGCCAGCGGCGAAGCCGCTATGCCTCACTGGCATCTTCAACCTCGTCGTCTGAATCAGCAGGCAATTCTTCTGCGTCTGCATCATCGCCCGTGATTGGCTGCTTCACCATAATCCAGACCATCATCGAAGACAATTCCCAGCAGTCATGGACATGCCACCAAGGCAATTCAGGGGCTTCGGTATGTTCCGGCGTTCGTAGGATGAGGATCGCGTCGGGCGTGGAAATGGTATCCCGAGCCAGGCGTTTCAGGCTGGCAGCGAGCGGTTTCCCAGGCGCAAGTTCGTCGGCGTGTCGATACGGTGGATCAAAGAAGATGACGTTGTATGGCATGCAGTCTTCGCCGCCGTGAGGCCGGAATGAAGTGCGGCGCACATCGGTTCGCCAGCAGATCGTGCGTGCATCCGGTGCGATAGTTTTCACGTTGGTCACCAGCAGTTGATGAATGTCTGCATCAGCTTCAAAGAATACGCACGAGTGGGCTCCGCGACTGAGCGATTCAATACCCATCGTTCCGACGCCGGAAAACACGTCGGCCACGCGTGCATCGGGGATGAAGTCCTGCAGGCGATCAAACACGATCTGGCGAACACGATCGGTGTAAGGCCGCGTAGAATCATCGGCAGGCGTTTTCAAAATTCGGCGGCGGTATTGACCGGAGATAACTCGAAGGGACATCGGCGATACTGTGCATCAGAAAAAAGGGAATCCATCGCGCGGCGTGACTCGACAATCGAGTCAGTGTCGCCTGTGAAAAATCGTCACGATTCAACTCGTTCGGACGTCAGCGAGTTGGAACCGTTCACATGATACCACGACGATCAATTGCGGAACGACCGGGAGGGCTTGCAATTCCTCACTCGGTCCGTTTCTGAACGTTCGAAAATCGCATTTCGCGGCGCGTGGCGACGGAACAGGATGTCAATTCCCTGCCGAAACCGGCAACGGAGGTCCTAAAACGCTGAAAACTAAGGGAAATAAGAGGAATTCGACTTTGGGCGTGTTGACACCCCAAGTAATCAGAACTCTACTTCGGGCTGCAAAAAACACGGGGATTTCGAACTTCGGGGGCTCCCCGACTGCTCCAGAGTCCATTACCACCCAATTGTTTCAGCCAAAGGAGATTTGATCAGATGGCAAAGAAAGCCGAAAAGCCGTTGTCCAAGACAGACATTCTGAATGCATTGGCGGAAGCCACTGGCCACAGCCGCAAGGAAGTCGGCGGCGTGATTGATGCCCTTGAGGCGTTGATTGCTGCAAACATCAGCAAAGGTCCAGGTGTCTTCAATCTGCCCGGTCTGTTGAAGATTTATGTGCATGAACGCCCGGCGACGAAAGAACGCATGGGTCGAAATCCGGCAACGGGCGAAGAAATCAAGATTGCAGCCCGAGCCGCCAAAAAGGTTGTTAAGGTACGAGCACTGAAAAAGTTGAAAGACCTGATCTGAGACGGTGCCTGAAAAACTGAATTCCGGAAAGGGTGATCCGCCAGGAATCACCCTTTCCCGGTTTTCTCCCTGAGCGGTTGAACTGACTTGACACGACTGGTTCGATTTGGCAGCAATTGCCGGTTCACTTCTTGACCGGTCGGGAATCTGGTCTAACATGTGTGCAACGAAGGCTCCGCGCCTGTCAAACTAACCTGTTTAAGGAGGTTCTTTAAGTCGCTTCGACGGTGCGGGATAGGAGATTGTGATGTTAGTATTGTCAAGGAAGAGAAATGAGAGCGTCATCATTAATGACAACATTGTTGTCACGGTGATTGACGTGCGTGGCGACAAAGTGCGGATTGGAATTGAGGCTCCGCGGGACGTCTCTGTACATCGCCAGGAGGTCCTTGAGGCAATTTTGAGCGAAAAGTTGAAGTTTTCGGAAAATCCTTCCGAAGAATCCTCGAGCTCTTTTGTCGTGTGAATTGAATACTGCTTTCATCTGGCGTATTCTCTTCAACTTCCGGATGTTTCCGGAAAACTGTTCGGCCCCATCGTCTAGTTAGGTCCAGGACATCGGGTTTTCATCCCGGTAACAGGGGTTCAAATCCCCTTGGGGTCATGCCTCGGTTCACACGAACCGAGGTTTTTTTATGTCTGAAAGTTGATTTGGAGGGGGGCGCGGGTGTACTCGCGCTGCTTGCGTCTGCGTTGGGATTGTTCAACAATACCGGCAAATCGCCTGCTTGATTTCTGAGTCCTCACATACAGCACAGAATGCGCTTCGTCGTAGATTCCTGAATCCCCGAAACGCGGCGGAGTGACCGGTTTGGTCTCGCAGTCTTTTCAGAATCAGTACTTGTCAGACCCGGATGTTCAGCTCATGCTGAAGGTCTCAGCAGGCGACAGCGCCGCTTTTGAACAGTTGGTACTGCGATATCAGGATCGTCTGGTCGGTTTCTTCTTTCATCTGATTCACGACCGATCCGCCTGTGAAGATCTGGCGCAGGAAGCCTTTCTAAGAGTGTATAAATCCCGCGAACGTTACGAACCGACCGCGCGTTTTTCGACATGGTTGTTCCGGATCGCGCACAATCTTGCCAGCAATCAGAAACGCGGCGCGGCGCGACGCCGGGAAATCCCTCTTGGGAGTCATTCGGGCGACCACGATTTTCGTCCGCAGGAACAATTCCTGGCAGATAAATCGGCACTTCTGCCAACCAGACAGCTTGATTCCCGTGAGCTACGAGATGTGGTGCGAAACGCGGTGGAAGAACTCACTGAAGGACAGCGAACAGCGGTAATCCTGCACAAGTTTGAAGAAATGAGTTACGAAGAAATCGGCGAAATCATGGGGCTCGGTACAGTCGCCGTCAAGTCCCTGCTGTCGCGCGCACGCAGCAAACTTAAGGAATCACTGGAGAAATTCTCGTGAAACCGGGTCGGTCATAGCAGTAGGCTGTATGTTGGACATCCATTGAAACGGACATTGATTTAAGCAGTTCAGATGGCGGATCAAAATCACAATCCGGAGCACGACGAAATCGAGGGAACAGAAGACCCTCAGACGGCGGAGCTGGTTGCGTACCTGGACGGTGAATTGCCTGAACAGGATGCAGATCGCGTTGAACAATTGCTGCTCACAAACCCGCCGCTGCGCAGAAACGCAGAATCCCTGGACCGTACATGGCAATTGCTGAATTCTCTCGAAGAAGCCACTGCCAGCGGTGAGTTCACTCAGAAAACTCTGGCGTCCATTTCAACCGTTTCTGCCGAGAGCGACGCTCATGGAGCAGCAGCCCGCCGTTGGTCGCTGAAAAAAGATCTGCCCTGGTCCGTGATAGCGCGAGGGCTGATCTGGTGTCTGGCCGGATTCTTCGCGTGTTCCGCTGGCTTGCTCCTGTCGCGGAAAGCACGCCGCGAACTTACCGATCCGACGCATGCTCAGATCCTGAAAGATCTTGATCTCTATCATCAGTACCCCAAACTCTGGCGCATTCCTGACGTGGAATTCCTGAAAGAGGTTTCCGAAAACGCAACGACTGCGCCGGTCCTTGAGGAGCAGCCATGAGACTTTCTGATTTTCTGACAGGCATTGTGATTCCGGTAGCGGGTATCGCGCTGGGCTGTGCGGCGGCGGTGGCTGTCGTTGGCAGCAGCAGTCAAGAACACGCCGTGCTCAACAGCTGCCTGGCTGAATATCGCGAACTCAGGGAGGACCAGCGGAAAATGGTGAAAGCGAGCTTCGCAGAGTTTTCAATCCAGACGGACGATCGCAAAAGCGAGATCATCGCGCTGTACGAAGCGGTTCAGAAAGATTCGAAGTTGAAGGACGGATTGGAAAGGTATTTTGCGTGGTGGTCGTCGCTGTCACAGTCCGAATGGGACAGTTTTCCGGAGATGAGTCGCGCACAGCAAATTGGCTTCGCGAAAGCCAGAATCAACAAGCAGACCAGGACAGAAAAACCAATCGTCGTTGATTTTGCAGACTGGGGACAAACCTCGCTGCAACCTTTGCATCTGACGATTGACGAATGTGGACAGATCATCACGGATTCCCTTAAGGACACGCAGATCCCACCAGAAATCGCTGGCGAAGTGCAGCAACTGAAATTGCCGGAACATCGTTCATTGGCTCGTGCGCTTTGGCTGTTCGAGCGGTTCCCCATTGATTCGGATCGCGAGGCGAGGGTCGTTCAGCGTGAAAGAATTCTGAAGGCAGTGCTGGCGAATGTGAGCGATGATGCATGGAAGGCTGAGTTTGAACAGATCATTGCCGACAATTCCGAAAAGTCATTCTTCAGATTCTGGATGCTCCGAAATCTGCTTGTCATACTTGATCAGTCCACGATGGCCCTGGGCAACAGATTAACGAAACAGTTTCCGGTTTCGGAAGATGAAATCGTTGCGGCGTTTGTCAATCTGGGTGACAAATCACGACAGCATTCGTTGATGGTCATGCCGTCGGATGAAGCCAGCACACGTCTGGAGTTTCTGGCGCAGTCCAGCCGGGCACAAACGGCAGAACAGAAACTGCTGGTGAAATTTATCGCCTTCGCCCGGGATCGTCAGCGCATCATCGGAGGCATCATTTTCGGACTGGGAGATCGTCCTCCACAGAACGGCAGTGGTGGCCAGCCACCGCGCGGTCGGGACGGCAGAAAGTAGTGGACTACCGTAACGCGAATCAGCAGGCATGGAACCACCTGGCCGACAGCGACAGCCTTTTCGCTCGCGTCGCAACGGACGAAGAATGCCGCAAGCCACTGCGGTCGCTCGACGGACGTGGCTGGTTGCCTGACAGTGTCGCTGGTCTGAACGTCCTGTGCCTTGCGTCCGGCGGCGGCTGGCAGTCAATTCTGTATGCCGCCGCAGGTGCGAATGTTACCGTAGTGGATCTCAGCGAATCGATGCTGCGACTGGACACACGCGAAGCCAGACGCCGACGGTTTCAGATTCAGACCGTGCATACTTCGATGGATGACCTGAGCATGTTTGCGGATGAGTCGTTCGATATCGTGCATCAGCCGGTGAGTACGTGTTATGTGCCGGATCTCAAACCGGTGTACGCCGGGATTGCGCGAGTGTTGCGCAGTCATGGACTGTATGTCAGCCAGCACAAACAGCCCATCAGCCTGCAGATCAGTCATCGCAATGAACGCCAGCAGTTTGTGATCGGCGTGGAATATTATCACGAAGGTCCGCTGCCTCAACAGCAGGATTTGTCATACAGGGAATCTGGTGCAACGGAGTATCTGCACCGATTGGATCAAATTGTCGGAGATTTGTGTCTGGCTGGCTTTGTGATTGAAGATCTGCGCGAACCGAAACGAGCCGACTATCAGGTGGACGTGTCGCATTTCGGGTATCGCGGTCGTTTTGTGCCGCCATATGTGCGGATGAAGGCCAGGCGAGTTGCACGGGCCGTTCCCGATTCCGGGTCTGATGCATCCGTATCTTCCAGGATCTGGACTCCAGGTAACCCGCTGCTCCCTTAGGAGTCGGTCTGAATACCGCTGTTCTTGTGAGCGGCAAGGCGCTAGCCGCCGTTTTTTCAGGTATTTCTGCTATGCACACCGGCGGCTAGCGCCTTGCCGCTCACGATCATGGAATATCGGGACAGACTCCTAGTCGCGATCCAGTGAGAGATGCAGAAATTGTCGGAATTCACGATTTCGTCCTGCAGCAGATTCTGCCGAAGCACCGTAAGTCGTTTACAAAAAACAGCTTACATCGCCAGAATTGGCAAACGGTTGCTGCGGAACCGTCTTGACCCGTTTTGGCAATCCTCGTACTGTTCGTGCCGTTGGGACTGAGTGCTGAAAAGCATTTGGACCCGACAAAAATGCGAGCCAATCGCCCCCGGAAGCAGCTAGAGTCCTCCGCCCCCCTGGGATTCGTTGCTTCCGGGATTTTTTTCGCTGCGGCCGACGCTATATCCGGCACCAGACCTGCGAACTCCGAAAAGAGATGTCGGCGTCTTTGGGCCTCGGCAGAAAATTCCGCTCCTGCATTCCCTCGATCACGCTTTTCTTCCTGGTCACGGATGCGCTCGTCAGATACGCTGCGTAGTTATGGAAACGCTGTCAGTTTACACTGTCGTTCTAATTCGTCCCCAGGAATGTGTCCCGAGACACCAAAACCGTGAGCCGCAAGGCGCTAGCCGCGGGTAATTCGCCTGCAAAAACCGGCGGCTAGCGCCTCGCCGCTCACAAAAACAGCGGTAATCATACAGACTCCTGGACCACTTATTGGCCCCATTCGGAACGCACGATGGACCCGTTGCTTCAAGTATGCCCCTGTGCCGATGATGCAGAAAGCCGTGCCGATCAAAATCGAGCGTGGTTCGCGATGTCTGCGCTTCTGATTTTCTGCACCGGCTGTGGTGGCTCCGTGCCTTCTTTGCCTGATCCGGCTGCCACAGACAGTACTGCGTCCGCTCCAGGTTCGGCAGACTTATCGGTCAACCCGACAGCCACAAGTACCGCTGATTCCGATGGGACAAGCGGCAAATCGGCAGCAGCGATCGTCAAGCACGGTCGAGGCGAAGTCTGGGTTGATGACAAAGGACAGAAATGGTTCGGCGACGTCCCCATGGATGCGTTTTTTGATCAGCCCTACACCGTGGCCAGCGATGCCACGCCGATCGGTGGCGGTGCAGCAACAACCGCGATTGTTTCCAGCGCAGGCTCAACCGATGTTCCTGATCCCACAACATCAGAAACACCCGCTGCGGCGTCCGGAGCAGAGACGACGCCGCCGACAGCAAGCGGTGATTCATGGGGCAACCTGATTTCAGAGGTAGAACTTGATAATGAAGTGAAAACGATCCGCAACTTTCTGAACGAGAACCTACAGTCAGTGAGCAACTATAACTCGTCGATGCTGATGATCCCGCCGAAAGCGGCGACACTTGGAGCGCTCGCCGGCGTGGCCATGGAACACCCTGACGCAGTCTCATGGAAAGACGATGCGAAGTACGTCCGCGACCTTGCCAAACAGATGAACTCCGACACCCTGCGTTCTGGCCCCAAGGATCAGAAACGCATGCTGGAACTGTATGAAGCAATGTCGGACACACTGAACCGGTCGCGCCCGGCTGATTTGGCAGAACCTCCGGAATCGGACGGCTTTGCAGAGGTCTCCGAAATGCGGTTGCTGATGCATCGCATGGACGAAGCCCAAAACCGCATGAAGACGGAAGCAGGCACCGACAGTGCCCTGACATCCCGAAAGGACATGGTCGCCCACGAAGCGGCTTTGATGGCAACGTTTGCAAAAATCGTCACACTACCCGGTTATGGTTACGAAGACGATCCTAAGTTCACGGGTTACGCCAGAACAGTTGTTGAGGCAGCACTGACTATCAAGGGGGCTGCCGAGGGCAATGATTTCGCCGCCTACGAACTCGCGTTGACCAAAGTGTCCACGTCGTGCAATAACTGTCACATGGATTACAAAAGCAACTAGCATTCCGGGAGATATCCTTGAAGTCCAGGATTTGCATATTGAACGCCTGCGTCTGTCTGTTGATCACGCTGCAGCATTCCCACGCGGATATCATCGTGATGAAATCCGGTCAGCGCGTCGAAGGGGAAGTGCTGAAAGTCCAGAAGGACACGTTGTTCGTGGATGTTGGTGTGGACGTGATTCGGATTCCGGTCTCACAGATCCAGGAGCGCATCAGCCAGGAACCTGCGAAAGAAGAAGCCAAAACAACAGACAGCGGCGTCTTCATGACAGCCGATCTGCCGGAACGTACGGTCAAGGAGCTGGTATCGAAGTTCGGCGAAGGCGTGGTGTTGATCGAGACACCGGACGGCCTTGGTTCGGGATTCATCATCAACGATCGTGGCTACTGTGTCACTAACTATCACGTCGTTGAAACACAGACTCGAGTTGCTGTGACAATTTTCCATCGCAGCGAAAATGGAGACTTTGAACGACGCTCCGTGCGAGACGTCAAAATCCTGGCACTTAACCCGCATTTCGATTTTGCATTGCTGGAAATCCCACCACAGGAGAATTTGACGTTCCAGCCAGTCTACATCGCTGAGGACGACAGCCACCGTGAAGGCGATTCTGTGTTTGCGATCGGCAGTCCGCTGGGACTGGAACGATCCGTTTCCGAAGGCATCGTGAGCACCCGTAGTCGCAACATGAATGGCATTGTTTACATTCAGACGACGGCCCAGATCAATCCCGGCAACAGTGGAGGGCCGTTGTTCAATGACAAGGGGCAGGTCGTCGGTGTCATTAATATGAAGCTTAGCTTTGGCGAGGGACTTGGATTTGCGATCCCCGTTTCTTACCTGAGACATTTCCTCCGCAACCGCGATGCGTTTGCGTTCGATCGTAACAATCCAAACACTGGCTATCACTACCTCGAGCCGCCTCGTCGCACGAACGCCAGACAGCCGTACGAAGTTGCCCCGGAAAAGTCGGTGCCATAACAGCATGCAACTTGAACGAAACTTTCGGGATTTCAGCTGCTGACAGGAATCCCGGCGGCTGACCGCTGAACAGCTTTCGCAGATCGCCACGCTTCTGTCTCTGACGTAACCGGATTGACGAGCCTGCGTTCCGGAAAGAACCCGACTCTTCGTCACAACGGTTTTCTCAGAACGATTCGTTTCCGCCGATACAATTGGAGGACTTCGTTCTGTCGCGCACGACTGCGTGATGAATTCGCCCCGGAGGGTGAAGTCCGGGCTCTGGAGGGCGCTTGCTATGTCTCACCATCATAAACTCGTCTGCGGCAGTCTGTTTGTATTCTTCGCAGCCACGCATGTTGGCTGTGCCGGGAGCGGCCTGAAGAATATGTTCACGAGAAATGAAACAGACGGGTATCATTCGCTCGAAGAACTGGAAACCGACGAACCGTCAATCGCCGAGACTGAAGTATCCGGTGACGAAGTTGAGAAATCATCTGTGGTGACTCGACTTTCGTCCTGGCGTCCGTTCAGCAAGACTGAGCCGACAGAGGAAGAGACGTCCGCAGTCGTTGATGCCGATACTTCGGATGCCGACTCGGAAGAGGCTGGCAGGAGTCCACGATTTCTGGGTCGTGCGTTTACAAAGCGAGAGTCGGTCGAACCAGATCCGTTTTTGAGCGTGGAGCCAAAACTTGCCGCCGGGCCTGAGTCTGCTTCATCCAATGCCGTACCCGATGCGGAAATTGCGAAGATCGACGAAACGTCAAAGAAAGTGGAAGATGAATTCGTTGTTCAGGACAGCCCGAAGCCGAAATCCGCCAAGAACACAATCACTGGCCGCAGGAAGGACCAGCAGCAATCAGAATCGACAGTCGCTGACACGAACGCAGTCGCGTTGGGTGCATCGCGGAAAGTCGATCCGACCGGCAGCAACAGCGACGACGAAGATGATGCACTCGCAAAACGATTTGAACAGCATTTCCTCCTGAATTCCGTCGGGACAATGGCGCAATCCGAAAAGGAAGCAACTGCGGTCGGGAATGATCTACGACAAAAAGCTTCGACCAGGGTTGAGTCGAAGAAACGTGAATTATCGGGTCTTGCGGAACGCCAGATAGATCAGTTCGATTTTCTTCTGGCAGCCCAACAGGAAGCCGACGAAACGACTTCTGAATTTCAGCGCAACGCTGATGCTGAACAGTTACAGGATTCAAAGCGCAGTGCTTCGACCTCGAAGAAATCAGGAAACTCGCTCGCCGCGTTTGATCAGCTCATGGGAACAGTCGTCAGTGAGGCATCCCGGGAGGAAGCTCAGGTGACACACACCACCACCCGGATTCCAGAGAAAAAATCTGCCGCGCTGGACATCAATGTGTCCGACGCAGAAGCACTTTTTGGAGCCGCCGCCGCCCGGCAGAGTAAGAGCCTGCCACAGCCTGAGACCTCATTCGGTACGGAGTCGATCGATCGCCACATCGCTCGATCCAGTGCGTGGTCGCAGGCATCTGAGAATTCGGAAGAATTCGAGTGGGAAAATTCGCGACACGAGAAACCTGAATCTCAGTCCGACCGCAATCGTGATCATCTCGCAGACGCCTTTGCTCGTCACGCTCAGATCAACTCCCTCAATGGAAACGAACATACACACTATGCCTCATTCGGTGCGCCACCGGCATCTGCCGGAAATGTTGAAGGCGATCAACATTCCATTGTGAAGTCATCGAGTATTCGTCTGAGTAACGCCTCGGCACCTTCGAACGAACATGGAATTGTCACAGCAAATTACGGAAAGGTTCAATCACTCGTAATCAGCGATTCGGTTGCAACCGAAACTTCAGCCCTTGGCGATGCCCGGTTTACGGCGGCTCCAGTGGCACCAGGTTCGGGACAGGAATCCGTCAGCGATGTCGGGGCCGCCAGAACTCGACGGGGGCTCGTGCAATCTTTCTCGACACGCAACTGGCTGCTCCTCATAGGCGGCGTAATCGTTATCGCTCTGCTGTTCGCGCCAGGCCGTACAAGGCCACTGACTATGAATGGCCGACCAGCGAACGGGTAGGACCACGC